>SFVH01000014.1 GCA_004561555.1 bacterium | reverse complement strand
AGTTGGCAGTGCAATAATCAATTTCTTCAATATGATTCTGACTGATGATGTCGAGTGATTTCTCGAGGTCGAGAGGGATGTGAAGGTGGCGTGCCAATCCATTGCCGGAGCCGTTGGGCACGATAGCCAATGCCGTGTTGCTATTGCAGAGTGCCGATGCCACTTCATTGATAGTGCCGTCGCCCCCGATAGCAATCACTCCGTGTAAGCCGTCGCTTACTGCTGCTTCCGCCAGCTCGTAGGCATGGTGTTGCCGTTGGGTAAACACCGTGGTGACATCAAATGCAGATAATTTCTCTCTCACCATTTCCGGTATATGCTCTTTTTTATGAGTGCCGGAAATAGGGTTGATGACAGCTAATATTTTTTGTCGGCTATTCATTTATTGCAATATTCGTGAAAAATTCGAGATTTTCCAAATTTTTATATCCTTATTTCATGTTTAATATTGGGGGATTGATTTTTCTTATTGCTGTTCGACTCTACACTTACGTTGTTTTATACGCTGCCGACCCCAACTTTTTTGAAATCATTTGTGTTGAATAATAAAAAAATAGTTATCTTCGTAAATCAAAATATTAAGAGTTATGAAATCGAAATTTTCTCTCATTTACAACCTCGTCATCTTTTTTGTCGGAGTCCTTTTTATAGTGTTGTGGGCTAACGATATGAAGGTTTTTGAATTAGTGTCGCAAGGATTGGGAATTGCATTTGTGGTGCTCGGCTCATTAGCAATGACTGCATTTTTTGTGCGGCGAAGCAATGAAAAAGAAGCCCAACTGAATCAGTCTTTGTGGGCTCTTGTGCCTCAAGTGGCTTCCTTGATTTTAGGTTTGGCATTAATTTTTGCTGCCGGAGCTTTTGCTGATGCATTCTCATTGTTTTTCGCATTGTTGCTGATTGTTGCGGCAGTGATGAAGTTTTGGATTCTTTTTGCTGCCCGAAGAGTTGTGGCATTGCCATGGTGGCTGTTTGTTATGCCGGTATTGGTAATGGTGTGTGGCATAGTGTTGCTTGCTATGGGGCTTGATAAGGTTGGCATTCTTTTGAGCCTTATAGTGGGTATTGTTTTTGTGGTCTATTCCGTCCATTCTTTGGTGGAATATCTCATATATTCAAGTCTTGAAAAGACAATTAAAGCATCATCGACCGATGTCGACAATGCTTCAATCATTGATATTAAATCGTAACACTTAATCGTTTAATCGCATTTCTATATATCGGAGGATGAGGCTTACAACCTCGTCCTCTGTCATTTTTGAGGAGTCGATGCAAAGGTCATAGCTTCCGGAATACCCCCATTCCTTATCGGTGTAAAAATTATAATATTCGGCACGAAGCTTATTGGATTTTTTTGCCAGTGCAATTGCTTCTTCCTCGTTGTCGGCTTCTTTTCTTTTCACGATGCGACGGGCACAAGCCGATGCAGAGGCGCTGATAAAGATGTTGATGCATCGGGGATGGTTGCGCAAGAGATAGTCGGCACAACGACCCACTATCACACACGACTCTCTTTGGGCAATAGTGTGAAGGGTGTCGCATATGGTGCGTTGCACGTTGTCGTAATAGGAGGTGGTGGGTTGTGTTGAAAATGATTGGATAAATGAGCCTAAGTTGATAGAAAAATTCCCGGCATAGAATGTGGGTAATTTCTCATCGTGCTTCTTGAATAATTCCGGATTTGCGCCCATCTCTTCGGCGGCTTCAAGGAGTAGCTCTTTGTCGTAACATTTCACTCCTAATCTCTTTGCCAACCGTTGCGCAATGTCGAGCCCTCCACTTCCGAATTGGCGGCCTATAGTGATTATAAATCTTTGTTCTGCCATATTGTTGTTTTTCTTCAATGCAAATGTAAGAAAAAATAGTGACATTTAGTGTCGAAGATAATAAAAAAGAGGACAGCGCGGTGCTGCCCTCTTGGAGTATTGTTTCCGAAAATTTTTCAGAAACTGCGGTAAGAATTATTTCTTAATGATTTTTACAGCTTTGCCGTTGTTCACGCGCACGAAGTAGATGCCTGAAGCGAGTGAGCTTACACGGATAGTTGCAGTGTTGCCGTTGATTGTTTCCGCACCGGCAACCATTCCGCCCATGGCATTAAACACTGCGATGTTGCTGATAGCTTCAGAAGCTTCAATATTCACGATGTCGCTTGCCGGGTTTGGATAGATGCGAGACACATTGTTTGCCGAAATCTTATTCACACTGCTTTCGTTGACTGTGATAGTGGTCGGAGCCGAAACAACAGACACATATTCGTCGTCTTTAGGCAATGACCATACTTGGAATTCTGTCTTTGAAGCAATGTAGAGGTTGTCGGCAACGTCAAATGCCATTTCCGATGATGCCTCGTTTTTCTTGTCCACAGTGTAACGATAGGTGAGAGTAGGCACATTGTCTGCCCAAGTCAGATCGTAGATATTGACATCACCGGCATCGTTAACAATAGCCATCATATCATTACCGCTGTTGATTGCAAATCCGCTACCATTGGTGCCAAGGAGGTCGTCAGCATTTGAAACGCCGGAGTTGTAAAGGATATTGCCTTCGAGGTCGCAGTAGACGATTGACGGAACCGACGAGTTGTTGTTACCGGCATTTCGAGTTTGGCTTACCCACAAGCCGTTTTCGGTGGCGCGTACTTCTACGTTGGTGTTTACCATTTTTGCTGAAACATCTTCAAAGACGTAGTTGGGTGCCCAGGTAATCAATCGTTGGTTGCCAAGGTCATAGCGCACGAGCTTTTGTCCGCTATTGCTTGTAGGATAGTCTTCGCAGAAAGTGAAGAGTTGGAGGTTTTCTCCTTCGCCCAAGGTGCTTGAACAGGTAGTGCCACCACCGATAATTGCGCCCTCCACGATAAATTCGCCACCTGAACCGCGAGTGCCGCCGAAGATATTGGTGAGTTCATCGGTTTCGGGATTGAGCATAAACAAGCCTGAGTGGGCATCGCTCCAGTCGGCGGCAAGCAAAGTGCCGTCGGGCATTACGCTCATGCGGAATGGTGATGCGGTATTGCCCAACACAAATTCAGCATTAGCGATAGCTTCTGTGTTTATCGGACTTAGGTCGGGATTAAACTTATAGATACCTTTGGCTTTAGTGCCTGCCACAGAGTTGCCTGTGTAGATAGTGCCGAAGTAGGGGCTTTCAAAGTTGTTGTCGATTGCCACACCACGACAGTTGGAGTAGGTGACATCGCTAAACAATTTTGTCGGTTTGCCTGCCGGTTGGTTACCTATAACAACCGACCATACAAGTTCGCCTTCGGGGATGTCAACATTATTAATCTCAACGGAATTTTCACCTTTGTTCACGATAATAGGAATAGTTACAATTCCGGTTTCATCAGTTACTTCTGCCACATGTGCCGGTGCAAATTGAATAGCAGCTACGCCTGTGCCTATGCCGGTGGTCTTGAATTTGAATGTCGAAACCCCTTCGTCTACTGAAACCGACAAATCGTAAGCATAGTCGCCGCGAATCATCGGTTGCTCTACATTCTTAGTGGTAAAGCCTTCAATCTTTCCGTCGCGCACGAGGTAGATATTGAAATAAGCATCGGTCACATTTCCTTCTTCATCGATGTCGGCAAATCCTTGCCCGAAAGCGTTGGCGCAAACGGCTGCACCTTCTTCAATTTCCACGCCGCCGAGCACCACACCACGAGCATTGTCGAAGCCTGCGGTGACGTCAATCAGACGGATGTCGGTAATCATGCCGTCTGTCTTTTCCGGCGCTACCATAATGTTGTGTCCTGCCCATTTGAAGAATGTGGCACCGGTGGATTCTGCCGACGACAATTCTTCATTGATGCGCCCAAGAAGCGGAGTGTCAGTGCCTGAAGCGGCAGTCTTCCATTCTATAGGAGTGGAAACAGAGCCGTCAATCACATATTGGTCGTCGGCAGACGGCGAAACAACGAGCTGATAGTCTTCGCCGATTTTCGGCACAGTGTAGTTTGATTCCGCACTAACCACCTTATTCATATGTGTGGTTGATACAAGTTCACCGTTAGCAATGCCAAATTCCACAAATCGCAATGATTTGGCAGAACCCTTGGTTTGAGCGGTAATCATTACCGCACCTTCTTCAATAGTGCCGCTGTAAGCAATGGTTTGACCGGTGTAAGCATTATAGTAGTTGCCGGAGTTTTGAGAAGTAAACCATGTTTGCGCATCGCCGGTAGGCATGCCGGTGAGTTCATCGTTTGCCCATTTGTAGATGGCAACGACACCGCGAGTGTCGCCCTCAGCCACTTGGCTGTCACTATATTGGCTTTCGCCGTAGTTGGTGGCAATAAGCACATTGTCGGCAGAGAATGCAATGTCGGAAATCTTGAGCGTACGGTTGCCTTCAAGGGTAGTGCCGGCAGTGCTGATTTCAGTTACAGTGTTGTCGTTGATGTTAGCGGCATAGATATATGGCTCGTTGGCTTCGTCAAGAGCAAGCACATAGAGGATATTGTTACGCAAAATTTGGCGACGCACGGTCTTGCCTGCCAATTGCTCGGCAAGAGGCGACAGGGTTTCGCCAATTTTTGTCATATTGTAAGTGCCGGCTACGCTATAACCGCCTTTTCCCTCAAGAGCATCGAGGTAGTTTTCGTAGACGATTGCAGGAGGTTCATAGCCTTCAGCTTCAAGAAATGCCGTGATATATGCAGTCTTGTTGGCTTCTACGGTTATCGGTTGAAGGTATTCTTCAAATGCTTCTTTATATCCCTCGGCGGCATAACTTATTGTGTATGTGCCGGGCTCCAAGCCGTTGAAGAGGAATGCGCCGTTCCACTCGTTGTCGGTGGTGTAGGTAGCTACTTCAACATCATCTTTGAAGAGTTTTACAACCACACCGTTAAGCGGTTTATACACGTCGTTGGAGCGTGCTGCCGGCGAATAAAGTTTGTCGCTGAATTTCTCATGAAGGTCGCGAACGATACCGTAAATTTCGCCCTTTGTTTCAGGGGTCCAGCCCATGTAGTCGATGAGACCGCGAGCATACAACTCGCCTTCGTGGCGGTCAACGTCAAAATTCATAGCGCGTTGGCGTGATGGTTGGTAGGTGTGGAAATAGCCTTCCACCAAGAAGCCGGGAACGCCGTGGCGCAATACCCCGAGATAGCCTACGTATATATTGCCGTTGTTTTCGGTTTCATATCCTTCACCGTAGAAACTAACGTCACCGCGCACGTTGGGATCGGTGGCAGAGTAGTAGCTCCACACTTGGTGGGCGTTATTATAGGTGTACGGCCAAATGTGTGTACACATTTCTTTACTGTCGCCTGCAGCATATGTGCCGTCGTCTTTACCACGATAAAGGAAGAGAGGATAGTTGGTCGACGAACCTTCAGATGCCGCATTGGAGTGGATTGAAATGAAGATGTCGAAGTTGTTGGCTTCCACTTCTTCGCGTATTTCAGTCAAATTGCGGTTGTAGTCGTCAGCCGCCGGGTCGTCCTTTGCTACATTGGGATAAGGTCCGGCTTTGACATGCGACATGACTATGTGTTGCGACAAGTCGAGAGCGGCTCCTATACGTGCCGGATTGTCGCCGGTCTGATTAGCCTCACGATTAAATGGCACTCCGATTTCCACCAATTTGTCGAGTAGAGCAAATCCTTTTTGGAGGTTTGTGTTTGACTCGAAAAATCCCGTAGTGTCGGTGTCGGTAGATGAATAGGCTTCGCGACCTATGGTTTGCATCGGGCGGTCGTTGGCAGTCCATGAGCCGTGTCCGGGATTGATATATATGCGAACTTCGTCAACAGTTTTTTCTGTTTTTTGTGCGAAAACGCTACCTGCAGTCAAGGTCATGAGTGCGGCAGCTAAAACAATTCTGCTTTTCATGTCCTTATTTCTTTATTACGTTAATAATATATGCTTCACCGGATGTTGTGGTATATGCAATTTTATTGCCTTCTTCGTTGGCAGAAGGATAGATTGCAATAACACTCTCGTCGGTGAGCACTTGTTGTTGCTTGCCATCAATGCTTGTAGCGATGATGTCTGACGAGGTGATGAAATAGCCGTTGTCGTGGTCGCGCATACCGATTACTATATCGTTGCCACACCATTTCGGCGCTCTCATCATGCCCAAGCTCACCGGATTGCTGCCATCTATGTTGCAAACATAGGCGCCCTTAGTGGCAAGGTAGTAAGCCACTTTTGTGCCGTCGGGCGATACAGACGGCCATAAGTAGCTTTGTCCGGAGGTGCCGTTGGGAGAAATGTTGGTGATTTTTCCATCTATGGAAATCATCAATTTGCCGTATTCAATAAATGCAACGGGAAGATTTTTGTCCGCAATACCATTATTGCAAGCAATGGTTTCTACCTTGTTACCTTTGATGTAACGGATGGTATTTCCCTGTGCAGCATAGCCTTTAAGGTCGCGTGTGGCAGACACAAGGTTGGTTGTTGTGCCTGTAGCTATATCATACACATTGAGGGTGGTGTATTTCAAACGATTTTGCATCACGTTTGTGCGAAACACGATGGTGTTGCCCACCACTCTTGCGTTATAGTCGCTTCCGGCGGCTGTCGATACTGTGGTGATTTTGCCTGTAGCAAAATCAAAGGTTTGCAATCCTTGTTGCACCTGGTCGGCGACAAGGCAGAAGTCGCCTGTCGGGCTCAGTGTCACCTTGTCGGCTTTCACACCTTCCGGTAAGTTCACTTTTTCTGTCGAAGTGACTTCAAGAAGCTGAGAGTAGCCAATGGCGCTGCAGCAAAGAAGCATCACGGAGAAAATGGTTTTTTTCATAATTAGTGATGTTAGGTGATTAATAAAGTTGTTTTTTTCAAAATTACTGAGTTTTTTTATATAGACAATGTTTTTAAATAAAAAATTATTGCTTTTAAATGTTAAAAATTATAATTACGCGCAAAAAAAAAACGAGCCGTTGATGCGACTCGTCTTATACTGATAAAAATAAATCTTTATTTAATAAGATATTGAGAACTAATTGATTTATATTCGTGAACACGACGAATAGTGTCGGCAAATAATCCTGCGATAGACAACGTAGTGACTTTTTTTGAATTGCCTTTGTAAGGGATACTGTTGGTAAAAATAATCTCAGACAGAGCAGAAGCATCAACACGCTCGGAGGCGGGGTCGCTCATTATGGCATGAGAAGCAAGAGCACGTACCGATTTAGCTCCATTTTCAATCATTAGATTGGCTGCTTTTGTGATTGTTCCGGCAGTATCTACCATATCGTCGACAAGAATAACATCCTTGCCTTCAACGTCGCCAATGACAGTCATATTTTCCACCACATTGGCTTTTGCGCGTTGTTTGTGGCAGAGCACTAAAGGCACGTTGAGATATTTCGCATAGTTGTTGGCTCGCTTCGCACCGCCCACATCGGGAGTGGCAATAACCAAATTGTCAAGATGCAACGATTGGATGTAGGGGATAAAAATCGACGAAGCATAAAGATGGTCTACAGGAACATTAAAGAACCCTTGGATTTGGTCGGCATGCAAGTCCATTGTGATGAGTCGGTCGATGCCGGCAGTGCTCAACAAGTCGGCAACCAATTTTGCCGCTATCGACACGCGAGGCTTGTCTTTGCGGTCTTGACGTGCCCATCCGAAGTAGGGTATCACTGCAATTACACTTTTTGCTGATGCACGCTTTGCTGCGTCAATCATTAGCAAAAGTTCCATAAGGTTGTCGGTGTTGGGAAATGTTGATTGTACCAAGTAAACTTCGCATCCGCGAATAGATTCTTCAAACGACACTTCAAATTCACCGTCGGCAAATCGTTGGATGTTCATTTTACCGAGTTCTACACCAAGTTCTGCACAAATGGCTTCAGCCAAATAGTGGGATTTTGTACCGGAAAAAATTTTGAATGGAGGCAAATTAGTATTCATTGCTGTATGGATGAAATTTGCTACAAAAGTAGTCATTCTCTTTGATATGGGGAAATAATTGAATAATATTTTTTCAGTTTTTTGATGTATAGTATATCGCAATAATCTTTCTTAATGATTCCAAAATTGTTGAAATATTTTGCTACCTCTCCTGTTAGATATTATTTTTGCAAAAACAACTAAAGAACTCCCATCAGCGTATGAAACAAAAATATCTTTTCTCATTTATCATTGCTTGCTCTGCTTGGGTTGCCGGCTTGTCACAACAAGTGAGCACCATAGTTACTTGTCCCGGTGAAGACGCTTCTCAATCGATGCGCATTAGTTGGGCTG
The DNA here is from genome assembly GCA_004561555.1 of bacterium. Taxonomy (GTDB): domain Bacteria; phylum Bacteroidota; class Bacteroidia; order Bacteroidales; family Muribaculaceae; genus Limisoma. The sequence goes on along the minus strand of SFVH01000014.1, from coordinate 25,668 downwards.
CTCCTTCACACGGCTATTATGTGAAATATTCACCCGTAGATGATAGCAATAGTGTGTCGATAGTGCGTCCGGAGACGGAATTCCGTTGTACTACCTTTGATGGGATTAATTCAAAAGCTGTCGACAGCTCTGATATTGTTGAGAATGTGGTGATGATGAAGTGTGGTGCGACTCTCAACGGGTTGAAGCCCGACACCGGATATAAATATGTGATTTGTAATGCCGAGGGTGTAGTCGCTTCCGAAGAGCATTATTTTCTCACCGCCGGAGCTAAGCAGTGGAAATGTTGCATCATCTCGGATTTTCACGCTTATACACCTTTGCAGCATCGTCAAGACCAAGCAATGAAGATGATTGAAACTGTGGCTGACTTTGGCGGTGGCATTGACTGGACTTTACATCTGGGGGATATCGTTGCCTGGGGCGGAAGCTGGTCGTTTTGGCAGAAATTATACAGCTCACCAATATTCAGCCGAATGATGTGGGCGGGATGTATCGGTAACCACGATTATATGGCAAGGGGGTATAGTCGCACCACCAACGAGTTTTTCAAATATGCCAACTACTATCCTAACAATGGATATGATGATGAGTGGGGTGTGTGCTATCATTTCCGTTATGGCAATGTATTGTTTGTGATGCTCAATAGTGAGAGCATGCGTTCAGAGGAGGGATTGCTTAAAGCTCAACAATGGGTGGAAAGGGTAGTGTCGGATGAGCGTGGCTCAGATAACCCACCCCGCTATGTTGTGGTCTGCGAGCACTATCAATGGTTTTTTGGAGGTAATGGCGCTACAAGCCAATTTGAGAGGTGGCATAAGGTTTTTGAGTATTTAGGTGTTGACCTTGCTTTGGCAGGTAATAATCATATTTATGTGCGTACCGACGACATTAATGGCACAGTATATGTGCAGACTCCATCTGCCGACGACGAACGAGGGATGACGATGGAGCCGCAATTGACGCATAACACCGATTTGATAAAGTGTCGTTGGACCGAAGGTGAGAAGACTGTCGGCGCAATGCTTATGGAGGTGGATGATAAGAGCATCAACCTGACGCTTCTCGACCGTAATGCTAATGTGATTGACACAGTCAAGGTTAGTGCAAAGTAACAATATCAATAAGTTGTAGTTTTTATATCCTGTAATGATTGATGCTTCGCTTTTTTATTACTCTTTTTTGAATAATTACTTAATAATTTGTATACCTTTGCATAAATATATAAATCAATATAAATTATTACTATAAAAATGAATAAACGAATAATCCTCTCGCTATTATGTGTCTCATTGTTCGGCATAGGGCAAATGTTTTCGCAGTTTTCCGTGCCGGGAAGCAACACGATGCTCGGCGGGGCAATGGTATACAATGATGATTGGGTGGCTGTAGATGACAATGGCAACTATATCAATCCGATTACTGCAGGCATCTATTCCATTCAAGCCCGTGAAGATGGTCGTCTCACAAAGGTTTATGCAAACAATGCGTTTACTGAAATGTGTGCCGGGTTGAAACTTAATAATACTTATTATGTGATATCTACTTCTAAATCCGGCAACGCATATATAAGTGAATATTCAACCTCCACTTGGAGTCGTTCGCGCCACGAAGAGATTGATTATGTGAATGTGCCTACCGACCTGACCTACGACCCCATTACCAAAAAAGTCTATGGGGCTTTTTACAATGATGTCACACAGGAGTACGACCGTTTCTGTTCTTTCAGTTTGTCAATGGCAGAAGCCACGGATATTGCTGAGATGGATAGAAATATATTTGCTATTGCAGCCAATGATGCCGGTGACATTTATGCCATTTGGGGATATACCGGATGGTTAATCAAGATTAATCCTTTGACCGGGCAATATGAGCAAATAGGACGCACAGGAGTGGACCCTAAATATATTAATTCACTCACTTTCGGAAGTGACGGCTTGCTGTATTGGGCATCTACATCCGACACCGGCAAGGCGGCTCTTTACACCATAAACACTTCTACCGGTGTTGCCACCAAGGTGCTTGATATGCCCGGCAATGCCGAAATCAGCGGACTGTTTGCTCAGACCTATCGCACACCCGATACGGCGCCGGATGTCGCTACGTATATAGGCATAAATTTTTCGGAGGATTTTTCTACTCAGGGACAGATTGTATTCACAGCGCCTGCGAAGACTGTCAATGGAGCCGCTATTACTGAAAATTTGAATGCGATTGTGGCGGTCAATGGTGTGGAGCTACAGCCTATACAAGATATCATTCCGGGCGCTGTAGTCACTCTTCCGCTAATGACTTTCTCGGAAGGAATGCAAGTGATTGACGTGACAATGACTAATGCCACCGAGCGCGGTGATATGACCTCGGCAGATGTTTGGGTCGGGGAGGATGTGCCGGATGTCGTGACCAATCTTTCCGTTAAGGTAGTGGGTGGAAAGCCCGAAATTTCTTGGGACGCTCCCTCGAAGGGTTTGCATAACGGCAAAATTAAGCCGCAAAATATCCGCTACAAGATTGTGAGAATGCCCGGCAATGTCGTTGTATGTTCGGATTGTGCCGTCACTTCGTTTGTCGACGACTCGATGGCTTCGGATATGGCGGCTGTGTATTATTTGATTACTCCCTATTCGATAGCAAAGGGCAATGGTCCAACTTCCGAAACCGACAAGGTGGTAGTGGGGCAAGGTTACAAAGTGCCGTTTGTTGAGGGGTTTGACTCTCAGGAGGATTTTGAATTGTGGAGTGTAGTTGATAATAACGGTGGCTCAACATGGGTTTATGACGATGGGCAAGCCCACTATAAATACAATAACGAGAATATTCCCGGAGACGATTGGCTGATTTCTCCTCAGATAACATTGGAAGAAGGGAAGGTGTACCGACTGTCATTCACGTCAAAAACAGCTTCTTATTCCTCTTATAGTGAAAATTTCAAGGTCACATTGGGGAAAAATGCCAATCCGGACGGAATGACCGTGCTGAAAGAATTTACATCATATTATAGTAAAACTCCGGAAACACAAAGTGTGATTGTGCATGTTGAAGAGTCAGGCGATTATCACATCGGATTCTACGATTTCAGCGACGGCAAAAAAGGATGGTCGCTATATATTGATAATGTAGGGATGGATGAAGTGATAGGAGTTATCCCTTCAGTTGTTAATGATTTAAATGTGTCTCCGGCTCCGTCGGGGGTGTTGAGGGCAATGCTCTCTTTTACTGCTCCCGAGAAGGATGCAAAAGGGGGCACCCTGAATGAAAATGTGTCGGTAACGATAAATCGAAATGGGACATTAGTGAATAAGTTTACCGATGTGGCTCCCGGCACTGCTCTTTCTTGGACTGATGATGAGATAAGCGTTTCCGATACCTACACTTATTCAGTGTTTGCATCTACCGAGTATGGTGATGGTGAAGCGGTGAGTGTTTCCTCTTATGTGGGCATTGATGTTCCGGGCAGTGTAAGTAATGTTTCAATTAAAGAAGACAGCGACGGAAACGCCCTGTTAAATTGGAGCGCTCCGACAGTCGGTAGCCATGGTGGATATTTTGACAACTCCGACATAAATTATCGCATCCTTAGAAGTGATGGCGTAGTAGTAGCTCAAAACTATCATGAAACCTCATTTGTCGATAGCAATCTGCCTGTCAATAACAGCCAAGAATTGATTTATTATGTTATCACTGCTTATGCCGGTAGTGCCAAGGGTGATTATTTCATGACAGAGAGCGTTGTGTTTGGCACACCCTATATATGTCCGTTTGTAGAAGGCTTTGCCGGCTCCGAAATGGATAATTATCCGTGGGTCACCGAGAGTGATGACAATATGACAGAAACGTGGATTCTTGCCGACATAGGGCAAAATCCTTCTGCCTCCGACCAAAATGGCGACCGCGGTTTGATTACATTCCGTAGTTATGGCGTAGATGCCGGAAAGAAGGCTTCTCTCTCTTCTCCCAAAATTTCATTGACCGGATTGACCTCTCCGTCATTGAGTTTTTGGATTTATCACACTGCCGACGATGATGCCGAAGAAGTCAATGTGGCAATCCTTTCACCTACCGATGGTTGGCAAATGATTGACGACATTGCGATAAGATTAGGCAATTCAGCTTCGGGATGGCAACGCCACACAGTCAGTCTTTCGCAATATAAAGAGCAGGCGTGGATTAGAGTGGCTTTTATAGCCACGACAGCCGGTGGAAATAATATCCATTTGGATAATATTTCAATAAATGAAGTAATGGGTAATGATATCGAGTTGTCGCAATTGTCGGGGCCGAAAAAGATTGCTGCCGGAGAAAATGCCGATTATGAAGTGACAATCACCAATATCGGTGTCAATGACGTGCCGACGGCTACGGTGTCGTTGGCTTCGGACAATAAAGTATTGGCTCAGACGGTGGTGACTGATATCCCATCCGGCGGTGTCGCAAAGGTTGTGATGTCGGCGGTGATGGCTGATTGTGGGTTACACACAGTCACTGTCAGTGTGGAGTCCGTCAATGATGATAATAACCATAATAATGCCAAGGCAATGACCACCGATGTGGTTGCTCCGCTAATCCCCGCCCCGTTTGATTTGATTTGTGAAAATCGAGGCGATGACGTAAGGCTTGTTTGGAAGAAGCCATCTGCTCGCGGTGTGGTTTCAGACGATGTGGAGAGTTATCCCGATTGGGCAATCGATGGCATTGGAGAGTGGACAATGGCTGACCTCGACCACGACATTACTTATTATATCTCCAAAGATTTGGATTCTTATCCCTTTATGAGTGATGAAAAGGCTTTCCAAGTATGCAACGCCAAATCATTAGGCATCAATATTTGGGATGAGGGCACTCCCCATTCCGGCAACAAAATGTTTATGTCGATTGCTTGTATTAATTATGTCAACAACGACTGGATGATTTCTCCGCGTCTCAATGGAAAGGAGCAGACCATCTCGTTTTTTGCAAAGAGTTTCACACTCCAAGACACACCGATGGAGAGGTTGCGAGTGCTCTATTCCACTACCGATACCGACCCCGCTAATTTCTTGCCGCTTCATACTGCGTCGTATATCGAATTGCCTGATGAATGGCTTGAATATTCGTATGTGCTTCCTGATGGTGCGAGATATTTCGCCATCAACGGTGTGTCGGATGGAGGGTTTGCTTTGTTTGTCGATGACATACGTTATAACGACCTTACAGTGCCGTCGTTGGATTTGGTGAGATATGATGTATATCGTAACGGCGAATTAATAGGAACCTCCTTTACTGAGGAATATGTCGATGCCACCAACCCCGCAACGATTTTGGGCAGTACTTATACGGTAAAAGCCGTATATGATAAAGCTACAAGCAACGACAGCGAAAAAGCAACATTGGGAGAAAGTGGCATTAATGATGTTTCGTCGAAGGTTGTCGTTAGCACTTCTCAAAATATGATTATTGTAGAGGGTGCAAAATCATTGTCGGTAAATGTGGCACAAATTGACGGTATTATTGTCGCTAACAAATTTGCCGATTCAAATCATTACACTATTCCGGTCAGCAGTGGAATATATGTGGTGACTGTTGGCACCGATACCCATAAGGTAATTGTGAAATAGAAAAAATAGTATTATCGGAGGCGAGTGGGAGCGGCATGCTATCACTCGCCTTTTGTTTTGTGTAGGGGGAGAGAGTTGTAAAACTTTCATAAAGATTTCATTTTTTGTTGCATATTAAGGAAATAATTCCGTAATTTTGCATATGCGAAAAAATGAATAATATTTAGCCCTTATTGATATGTTTCTCACTTTTTCTATTGTCACTGTTTTTTTGCTGGGATATAGCTGCATAGCCCTTGAAAATGGATTAAAAGTCAACAAAGCAGCCATTGGATTATTGATGTGCGTGGTGTGTTGGACGCTGTATATGTTTGGTGCTCCCGAATATGTTGCGCAGTTTCACTCTGAGGATTTCGCCAAATTTTTGGAGGTGTTTCATATGGAAGACACCGACGAAGCCGCTCGCCACTATATAGGGCAGGGCGTATTGCTCGAGCATCTTGGCGATGCATGCGAAATCTTGTTCTTCCTTATGGGAGCTATGACCATCGTTGAGGTTGTCGACACCAATGGCGGTTTCAACATCGTACGTTCGAAGCTCGCCACTTCTCATAAGCGTCGCCTCTTGTGGCGCATTGTTGCTATTACTTTTTTCCTCTCTGCAGTGCTCGACAATCTCACCACCAGCATTGTGATGATAATGGTGCTTCGCAAACTTGTCGACGACCGTAAAGACCGCCTCATTTATGCTTCGATGATAGTGCTTTCGGCAAATGCCGGTGGTGCATTTTCGCCTATAGGCGACGTTACAACGATTATGTTGTGGATTAAAGGAAATATCACTTCGATAGGAGTGGTTAAGGATGTGCTTTTGCCTTCGATTGTTTCCATCTTGGTGCCGACATTCATCCTTCAGTATCGCTTGAAGGGTATGTTGCCTAAAGAGCCGGATAAAAAAGACTTACGCACGATGATTCTCACTAAAGCCGAGCGTGTGGCAGTGTTTGTGGTCGGTGTCGGTGGTTTGATGTTTGTGCCGTTTTTCCGCACGTTCACCGGATTACCTCCATTTATGGGCATATTGTTAGTGCTCGGTGTGCTTTGGACTATGACTGAGATTTTCCTTCGTCACGAGAAAGAAGCGGAGGGCACACTGCAAGAACGTGTGTCGAAAGTGCTTCATAAAATCGATATGTCAACGATTTTGTTTTTCCTCGGTATCCTTATGGCGGTAGCAACGCTTACGGAAATCGGGGTGCTTAAGCAATTCGGACAATGGTTGGAAGAGGCTACCGATGGCAACGCATATTTCGTCACCGGAGTGATTGGCGCCGTATCGTCGATTGTTGATAATGTGCCTCTTGTGGCAGGTTGTATAGGTATGTATGACATTGCTCCGGCTGTTACTACCGACCCGCAACTGATGATGTTTGTTCAAGATGGGCAATTTTGGCAACTCCTTGCATATTGTGCGGGTGTTGGCGGTAGCCTTCTTATCGTTGGTAGTGCTGCCGGTGTAGTGATTATGGGATTGGAAAAAATCACTTTCGGATGGTATATGCGTAACATCACGATTGTAGGATTTCTCGGGTATCTTGCCGGTATGGGTGTGTATTGGTTGGAAAAAATGTTCTTGTTTTAACACAATGCCTTGATAAAAGAAATGAGAAACGGCTGTTACAGGCTCGTTTCTCATTCTCTTTATATGGGTCGACAACCATATTGAAATGGTCGTTTAATTCACTCGGTTCTTAATGATTTCACCATTAATAAACTGTCTCACATTTTCAACAGCAATCTTCATAAGTCGAGTGCGAGCCTCAAATGTAGCCCACGCGATGTGGGGAGTGATAAAGCAGTTGCGGGCCGTAAGCAAGGGATTGTCGGAGGATGCCGGCTCTGCAGATAGCACATCTGCACCAAACGCCGCAAGGTGTCCGCAATTGAGCGCCTCGGCAACGTCACTCTCATTAATCAGAGGGCCTCTGCCGGTATTTATCAGTATAGCTCCGGCTTTCATTCTCGTAATTGTTGATTTGCAAATAAGATTGCGAGTGGATTCGGTGAGCGGACAATGTAAACTTATCACATCCGACTCGGCAAGCAGTCGCTCGAGGGGCGTTGCAGTGATGCCTTCCGGCAAATCTTCTTGGCTTTTTGACGTCAATGCAAGCACTTTCATTCCAAACGACAAGGCAATTCTTGCTGTTGCCATCCCGGTATTCCCCAAGCCTACAATGCCTATAGTTTTCTTGTCAAGCTCAATGAGCGGTTTGTCCCAATAGCAGAAATCTTTACATCTCGACCATTCGCCCTCAGTGGTTGCTTTGGCATAGTCAGCCACATGATGGGTGATGTTAAGCAGATGAGCAAACACCATTTGTGCCACCGACATAGCGCTATAAGCAGGAATGTTTGCCACTATTATCCCTAACTGCCTTGCGGCAACACAATCGACTACATTATAGCCGGTGGCAAGCACACACACAAACTTCAAATTGGGAAGCCTACTGAAGGTCGCCGCCCGCAATTCCACTTTATTGGTGAGGATAACGTCGGCATTTATAGCTCGTGAAACGACATCTTCGGGGGTGGTGCGGTCGTAGATAGCGACATCTCCCAAAAGCTTTAAGGCATCCCAACTAAGGTCGCCGGGATTAAGCGTGTATCCGTCAAGCACACAAATGTTCATATCGTAGGAGTTGTTATTTGATAATTATTGCCACACCTTTTGCACTCTCGTTGTTTGCACGGTCAAGCACGGTGATGATAAATGTACACCCACGGTCGTTGTCGGCGAGCTCAAACGACGGCTCATAAGTGATGCCGGCAATAGCTTCCGCATTGTTAATGTCGGGAGTCTCCTCCGCTTCAAAGCGATACACCACATAGGCACGAGCCATCTGCATCACATCGTCGGTGGCAGGAGCTTTCCACACCAGCTCGTCGCCGTTTTGGCGAAGTGCCGCTACTTCATCGGGGGCAATGTTGTCAATCCATGGGTAAGAAGGCACGATTGCCACTGTGGATTGCAGTTTTTCAGCCAAAGCCTCGGCAATGCCTTTGTAGTTGCTTGTAATCATATATCCCGGCCACCAACAGTTGCCTTGGATGTCGGGCAATTCGCGGCTCAGACGTATCTTATGGTCAAGCTGATTGACATCGGTTGATGGAGCAACGTCGGGCTTGTCCATAGTGATTTTTACATCTTGACCGATATACATATGTCGACCATTAGCGTTATCATTCCACCAATGAGCCAATATTTCAGATGAAGCCACTTTTTTCTCCAATTCCCAATAGAGTTGAGGAAGCATATAATCCACCCATCCTTTTTCAGTCCAAAGAAGCACATCGGCATAAAGAGCATCGTAATTTTGAAGTCCGCGGGTTTCACTGCCTCGAGGGTCGTTTTCTTTGTTGCGCCAAATGCCGAAAGGACTGATGCCTAATCTTACCCACGGTTTCTCTGCCACTATCATCTTGTGCAACCCTTCAATAAGCATGTCTACATTTTTGCGTCGCCAGTCGTCGCGTTTCATTGTCCCGCCATATTGCTTAAACGATTTGCTGTCGGGGAATTCCTGCCCTGGGATAGGATAGGGGTAGAAGTAGTCGTCCATATGCACGGCATCCACGTCGTAGCGTGTGATGATGTCTTTCACGACAGAAATGATAAACTCTCTGTTTTCCGGAATTCCAGGGTCGAAATATAACTTGTTATCGTAAGTGACAAAGCGTTCCGGGTGCTTATGGTAAATGTGGTTGGCAGGCAGTTTTTCTCCTTTCGACGTAGTGACACGATAGGGATTGAGCCATGCATGAAGCTCCATGCCGCGGTCGTGACACGCATCAATCATAAATTGCAAAGGGTCCCAAACAGGGTAGGGCGCTTTGCCGGCAGTGCCGGTGAGAAACCGACTCCATGGCTCCAACTCTGAGGGATAGAAAGCATCGGCACTCGGGCGCACTTGAAACACCACTGCATTGCATCCCGCTTCTTGCAAGAGGTCAAGCTGCTCGCATAGGTAGGTTTGCGTTTCTTCCGTAGTCATCTTGGCATATTGTCCTTGGTGTACGGTGTGAAGCCATGCGCCTCGAAATTCGCGTTTGGGATTGCCTTCATTGGCAAAAATGAAAGATGTGCAGAATAGTGATATTGCTGCAGATATAAAAAGCTTTTTCATCTTAATGTTGTTATGGTTTGTATTGATTGCGAAATTACCGAAATAATCTTTGATTTTCAAAATTTGAAAACAATTTTTAGATTATTTAAATTATGAGCCGGAGATTAGGGCAAGTAGTGGTCAGTTGGTAATTTTCGTTGGTTGAAGAGGCGCATTTATTTCAATAGATAAATCAAAAAGACTATTTTTGTCAAAAATTTGGAATAATGAAAAAATATCTCACAATATTTGTGGCCATAATAGTGATGACAAGCTGTAGCAACGAGCCAAATACGCTTGTCACCGGATATGGTGATGTGGAGATTGTGACGACGGTAAACCCACATATTTCAAACATTGGCAACGCTAAACAGCTGACGATAGAGGCTCCCGAAGTTGATGATTTCACTATTTCGGCAACAAATGTTGAAACCGGACAGACAAAAAGTTGGCAGTCGCTTTCTTCGTTCAATGCAGGTACAAAAAAGATGCCGGCGGCTACTTATATCTTTACTGCCGAAGATAGCAATCATTTGGAAGAAGGATTTATTACTCCCGGTTTGTTTGCAAGCACTGAAGTGATGATAAGGGATAATCAACTCACTCAAGTGAATCTCGATTGTAAAGTAGGGCATACGATTTTTGACTGCGTGAAAAGTGGAGATGTGGAAAAGTCGGTCAAAGATGCGTCGATTCGCATAAAGTCGGAGTCCGGAAAATATTGGCAGTTTACTGGGCAAGTCGGTAAGCCGTTGTGTTTGCGTCCCGGGAAGGTGTGCGTCGAATTGACCCTGAAGGATTTTAGTGGCAGAGAGGTGGCATTACGTCCGTTTGTGGTGGAAAATGCACTTGCTGCTGAAAATCGGGATTTGTCATTGTCTGTTGATGGCGATAAATTGCTTCTTGACTGTGGGGAACAATCGCAATATTCCATCGTAGTCAATGAAGAATTGTTTTCCACTCCTAATCCTCATTTTTCTTTTATCGGATTTGAGAATAATCAGGTTTTGCAAGTCAATGAGCAGTCAGCTCCCGATGAGGCGGTAGAAGTGAAATTAGATGTGCCCGGCGGATTGAAAAATCTCTATCTCACTGTCGATTCGCCTTCATTGTCCGACAATCCGTTTGCTCAAGAAACAGATGTCGCAGGCAGTAAGGTGCTTGAAAATTATGGCATTTTGTGTGATGCGCCTTTGCAGGATGCTGATGAGGTAACTATCGATTTCACGGAGTTTATCAAGCGCTTGTCTGCCAACGGCACATCATCAGCCAAACACGTCATCACGATGCAAGTTTGCGACAATGCAGGACGATTGGCTGTAGAGCCGATGGAAATTACTATTGAGAGCATCCCCGTCTCCGTGAGTCTGTCACAAGTTCCCGCTCAACCTTTAAAAGCAACGCAACTCACCTTGCAAATGGAATGTAATGCTTCGGATGTCTCTGAAAATCTGAGGTTTGAATATAGCGGGATTTTTGACAATGAGTGGACGTTAATAGATGATGCATCGTTTGTCAAAAAAGAAGATAATCTATATGATGTGACTATCTCAATCCCGTCGATGATAGGCAAATTGCGATTAAGAGCGCATTATCTCAAGAATAATAGTTATTCCAACATAATTTCGTTTGACCGCATAGTGCCCGACTTCTCAGTTGCTTGTAATCATGAAAATATCTGGTCGTCGCAAGCCGATTTAATGTTAGATTGTGATGAACCGGAAGGTTTAGTGCCTTATCTTTATGTTGTGGTGCGTCAAGACGGCGGTGAGTGGCATCCGGCAGTGACCGAAAGAAGTGTGGCTGACCGTCGAATAACGGTGAAAACATTAATGCCAGGCAAAAATTATGAGATTGCGGTATATTCCGACGAAAAGAAATGCAATACATTTATGATTACTACCGAGTCGGCTTTGTCGTTGCCAAATCCCGACTTTGAAGACTACCACAATTCGATTTCGATGAAAAATGTGAATTGCGGTGGAAAATATTCCAACGTAGCCACTATGATTGCGGTTTATAATAAGGCGGATATTTATGCCGATGAGCCGGATGGTTGGTCAAGCGTAAATGCCAAAACTTGCTCCTCAAATGTGGCTTGCTCCAACACATGGTTTCAAGTGCCATCCACCTTGTTGGTAAATAATGCTTATAGCGGTCAGTATGCCGTGATGCTCAGAAATGTGGGGTGGAGTAGGAGCGGGGTAGAGCCGCAACGTGATGTGCGTACCGACAGGGAATATTACAACGGCAATGCTCCTCAGTCATTGCATCGTGCTGCGGGAAAGATGTTTTTGGGGAGTTACACCATTGATGCCTCCGATAGAGAGACGTATATCGAGGGTATAGATTTCACTTCGCGTCCTACTGCTATCTCAGGATTGTATTCATATGTCCAAGACTATCATGACCCTCATGAAGGAGCATTGGTCGAAATTGAGATTTTAAATGGAAATGCAGGTGCGGAATCCGTAATAGGAAAGGGTAGAGCCGTGCTTTCGCCGTCTACTTCTTTCACGCGTTTTGTCGTGCCGGTGGTTTATTCGGTGAGAAACAAGAAAGCCACTCGCTTGAAGGTGCTGATTTCCTCTTCCTCCTACGCTTCTCATAGCATCAGAGAGGAGTCGCAAAAAATCAAAACTACCGACAATATCAAGCAAGCTGTATCTATAGGAGCAACGATGATAGTGGATAATCTGCAGCTCCTTTACGAGTAGATTTTGGTGATTACAAAAAAAGCGAGTTTCCTTCGTGGGCAACTCGCTTTCTCCTTATTTAAGGTTGAGGTTTATCTGTCTGCTATCCGTATTGGATTGTGCCATCGGGATTGCGATAGAGGTCAAAACTTTTTTCGTATTGGTCCATAGCACGAAGACTCATACCCATGCTTGAGAATCCGCCATCGTGATAGAGGTTTTGCATCGTGACTTTGCGAGTAAGGTCGGAGAACATAACCACAATATAGTCGGCACATTCATCAGCGCTCGCATTGCCCAGGGGCGACATACGATTGGCAAAGTCCATCAGCGACTCCATACCCTTCACGCCACTACCGGCAGTGGTAAGTGTCGGTGATTGTGAAATGGTGTTGATTCTCACATTATGCTCGCGACCATAGATATAGCCGAAACTGCGCGCAATTGATTCCAAAAGAGCTTTGGCATCAGCCATGTCATTATATCCGAAAAGTGTGCGTTGTGCAGCAACATATGAAAGAGCTACAACACTACCATAATCGTTGATTGCATTTAATTTCTTTGCTGCTTGAAGCATCTTATGAAATGAGATGGCAGAGATGTCGAGGGTCTTGTTGAGCATGTCGTAGTCAAGGTCGTCGTAAAGGCGTTTCTTCCTGACATTCGGCGACATACCGATAGAGTGAAGCACAAAATCAATTTTTCCACCAAGGATTTCCATTGATTTTTGGAATACCATTTCAAGGTCTTCACAGTTGGTTGCATCTGCAGGAAGAATTTCAGCATTAAGTTTTTTGCCTAATTCCGAAACTTCACCCATGCGTACTGCCACCGGAGTGTTGGAAAGGGTGATGATAGCACCTTCTTCAACGGCCCTTTCAGCAGCCTTCCATGCAATACTGTTGGAATTTAAAGCACCAAAGATGATGCCTCGTTTCCCTTTAAGTAGATTATATCCCATAATCTTTAATTTTAATAATTAATAAATTTTTTTCACTTTGCAAAGGTAAGCATTTTTTGTGAAACTGCCAAAACCGACAGTTTAACGATACTCATACTTTATGTGATGAAGCGCACGCAACACATTGCATAGTGTTTGTCCCCAATACATCACAAAGTTTTCTTTGCAAAATTGCAAACAGGCATCCATTTGATTGTCGGTGGCATCTTTTGCGGCATGAATGAAGTCGTAAAGGTATTGAAAAATATCTGCAAGGTATTCGGATATACTCACCGCTATCGGTGTGTCGGAAAATTTCATATCCTCTTCAAAGACTTCAAGGATTGTGTCGTCTTCGCCAATCACATTTTCCAATCGGCGACGTATGCTGTCATAATATATTTCGTCGAGATAAGAATCAATGATTGCGTCGGTGGGCTCCTCTGATGATGAAGTAAAGTCGGACATGGAAATATAAAGCCGCGGCAACAATTTCAATAAGTTGTCGATAAGCACATTTTTTTCAGTCTCATTGCACGACTCAATGAGATTGCAATATTCGTTAGCCAATCCGATAAACAGGATGCTATTGTTAGATAGTGATGCCATAATATTAGTTATTGATAGAGGTTATTATCTTTTATGTAAGCATTTACATCGTCGGGAATGAAAAAACGCATATCAAGTTGGTCTTTTAATCCTTGGCGAATGAATGTCGACGAAATCTCAATTTGCGGAGCATCGACAAATGTCACGTTTTTGCAGTTGTTATTATTAATAGGATAACCCGGTCGAGGATACACAATTACTCCAAACTCATAAATAATCTCTTCATGATTTTTCCATTTATCAAACACCATCCAATTATCGCTACCTATTATCAATTTGAAACGGCAATCGGGGTAAGTCGACTGCAGTCGGCGAAGTGTGGCGATGGTGTAGGACGGTCGCGGAAGCGAAAACTCGATATCTGTGACCTTTATGCCACAACAATCCTTTACAGCTAAGCGCGCCATCTCCAATCGATGATTGTCGTAATCGGAATTGAGTGCGTCTTTAAGAGGATTTTGGGGAGACACATTGAGCCATACTTCATCAATGTCGACCGTTTGTTTGAGGAAGTTGGCAAGTATACAGTGCCCGATATGGATGGGATTAAACGAGCCACCCAAGATACCGATGGTTTTCATTGCCGGAAAAATTATCTCTTATCGATAAACTCTTTAACAATATTATATGTCTCGTCGATAGCTTTCGGGAGGTCGTCGTTTACCACTCTGACATCATACTTGTCGGCAAAGGTTAGTTCGAAATCTGCTTTTGCCACACGCTGATTAATCGTTTCGATATCATCGGTTGCACGAGCCAATAACCGTTGTCGTAAGGTCTCGATGCTTGGCGGGAGGATAAATAATGATAATGCTTCGGGATACTGCTTTTTCACGTTTATTCCGCCCTTTACGTCGATGTCGAGAATAAGGTTGTTGCCTTGCTGAAGCACACGACTCACCTCCGACTTCAGAGTGCCATAGAAACGTCCCGGATAGACTTCTTCATATTCCACAAACGCATCGTCGGCAATGCGCTTTTTGAATTCTTCCGTGGAAAGAAAATGATAGCTTAAACCATCGGTTTCGCCTTCACGCGGGCTGCGGTTGGTGGCAGATACCGAAAAACGAAGTTGTAACTCCTCCTTCTCCATCAATTGCTTTATGATTGTCGATTTGCCTGTGCCCGACGGAGCAGATACGATAATAATTTTGCCTTTGCCCATAAGCTTGTATTACATCACGTTTAACACTTGCTCTTTTATTTGCTCCAATTGGTCTTTCATTCTTACCACAATCTTTTGAAGCTCGGCTTGATTGGCTTTCGACCCTAAAGTGTTGATTTCTCTACCCATTTCTTGGCTGATAAAACCTAATTTTTTGCCTTGCCCGAAATTGCCGTCCATCGTGGTGATGAAATAGTCGAGATGATTTTGCAAACGAAGCTTTTCTTCAGCGATGTCGAGTTTCTCAATATAAAAAATCATTTCCTGCTCAAAGCGATTTTTATCATAGTCCACTTCTCCGAGTTTAGAGAGAGAATCTTGGATGCGAGCTTTGATTTTTTCAATGCGGTCTGCCTCATATTGGGGTACTTCATTAAGCAAGTTTTGGATTTTCTCAATTTTCTCTCTGAAAAAAGCATCTAAGCGATTGCCCTCTTGAGTGCGAAATTCCATCAATCCCTCAATGGCATTTCTCACTACTTCAAACATAGCCTCGGATTCTTCTTCGTTAATCTCCTCAATCTCGGTGTGGAGCACATCCGGGAGCTTGATGAGTGTCGAAATCCAATCTTCAGGCATGGGTATATCCAGCTGTCGGGATAGGGCTTCGATTTGATGCTTATAGGACGCTGCCACGTGTAAGTTGATTGACGTGGCGGGTTGAGAGGAAATCGTTTCCACAGTAATAACGATATCGGCTTTCCCACGCTCCAATCGTTGAGCCACCATCGAACGAATTTGCAATTCCAACTCTTTGTATTGTTGGGGAATACGAATAGATAAATCGAGCTGTTTGCTATTCAGAGACTTAATTTCGGCGGTAAATTTTTTGCCTGCACATTCCATTGAGGCTTTACCGTAACCGGTCATTGATAAAATCATATTTCGTAGTTTTTGTGCAAAGGTACATAAAAATTTCGTTTTATTTCAGTAACTTTGCACAAAGAATTATACAATATTGATAAACGATGAATATTAAGAAATTTTTTTCAGTAATACTCTTTTTGTGGCTTTGCTGTTTCGCTGTGTCGGCACAAATGCATCAACCGGTGACTTGGGACGTGAAAATGGAAATCACCGGCAAAAATGAGGCTGAAATAGTGTTTGATGCTACAATCGAACGTGGTTGGCATCTTTATGATATCAACATCCCTGCCGGAGGTCCTAATCCTACAGCCGTGAAATGGGATAACGGTAAGATGCGCAATGTGGAGATTGTGGGCGGTTTAGTGGCTAATCGCAAGGCTGTAGAGGATATCGATTTTACCTTTAATATGATGCTCGGCACATGGGAAAAGTCGGTGACTTTACGACAAAAAGTCAAATTGCTTAATGCCAACGACTATGCTGTGGAAGGAGTGATTTCAGGACAGGCTTGTAATGAGCAAAATTGTCAGCTCACAAAAAAAGAGTTTGCCTTTGCCAAGTCAACTCCTGTTGTCGCAGTTGATGACAATAAGGGCGAGGATTTGGAAGTGATTGAGGCAGGTGTGCCGGAGAGTCATTCGGAAACTGTCGTTAAAGAAAAGAGTGATTATTGGAATCCGGTAAAGAAAGTGGATGTGGTGCAAGATGAGGACACTTCGTTGCTTTATATTTTCTTGGGCGGATTCTTGGGCGGATTGCTGGCCCTGCTTACACCTTGTGTTTGGCCTATGATACCACTCACAGTGAGTTTCTTCCTCAAAAAAAGCGATAGCAAAAGCAAGGCAATAATTAATGCTTTGATTTATGGCGTATCAATCATTGTGATTTATCTGCTCTTGGGATTGATAATCACGTTGGCATTCGGCCCGAGCACGCTTAACGAATTGGCTACAGGAGCAGTATTTAATGTGTTCTTCTTTGTGCTTTTGGTGTTTTTTGCTATCTCGTTTTTTGGAGCATTTGAGATTACAATGCCAAGTAAATGGACCAATGCTGTGAGTGGCAAAGCAGGCAAGACCACCGGTCTGTTCAGCTTGTTTTTTATGGCATTTACATTGGTGTTGGTGTCGTTTTCATGCACCGGTCCGATTATTGGCACACTGCTCGTTGAAGCTGTGTCGCAAGGCAACATTATCGGTCCGGCAATCGGTATGTTCGGCTTCGCTTTGGCTCTTGCCGTGCCGTTTGCTTTGTTTGCAATGTTCCCGTCAGTGCTTAAGGGACTTCCTAAATCGGGCGGTTGGTTATCAACGGTCAAGGTGGTGCTTGGCTTTATTGAGCTGGCGCTATCTCTCAAATTCTTGTCGGTGGCTGATTTAGCTTATGGATGGCATATCTTGGATAGAGAAGTGTTTATTTCCCTATGGATAGTGATTTTTGCATTGTTGGGTCTTTACCTCTTGAAAGTATTTCGCTTCAGTGGTGAAGACGACGATAAGGGTATCGGGGCTTTCCGATTGATTCTTGCTACGATTTCACTGTCGTTTGCTATGTATCTTGTGCCGGGATTATGGGGCGCGCCACTTAAAAGTATCAGTGCATTTGCGCCACCGTTGAGCACTCAAGATTTCAATCTTTATGAATCAGGCAAATTTCAAGAATACGATGATTTTGATAAAGGAATGGATGCTGCGAAAGAAGCCGGGAAGCCGGTATTTCTCGACTTCTCCGGTTATGGCTGCGTAAACTGTAGAAAGATGGAAGCGGCTGTGTTTGACAATCAGCTAATCCGTTCACTTATTGAGGAAAATTTTGTGACGATAACACTTATGGCTGATGATAAACGAGAGTTGCCTGAGATATTGGAGATAAATACCGACAACGGAGTGGAAAAAATGCGTACTTATGGCGACCTTTGGAGCTATTTGCAACGCCACAAATTTGGCGCTAATTCTCAACCATATTATGTGGTGCTCGACAATGAGGGAAATCTTCTTTCCGGTCCGGCATATTATGATGAGAATGTGGATAATTTCGCGAAATTCCTGAATGTCGGCATCAAGAATTATAAAAAATCAAACGATGAGTAATAGTAAGCAACAACGTCTTGAAGCATTCGGCAAATTGATGGATGTTGTCGAAGAATTGCGAGAGAAATGCCCATGGGATAGAAAGCAAACCAACGAGAGTTTGCGTACGAATACCATTGAGGAGGTGTATGAATTGAGTAATGCTCTTCAAGCCGATGACATTGATGATATTCGTAAGGAGCTTGGTGATGTGCTTCTCCATGTGTTGTTTTATTCGAAAATTGCCGACGAGCAAGATAGATTTGATATCGCTGATGTGTGTGATTCGCTTCGAGGAAAACTGATTTTCCGCCATCCTCATATCTACGGAGAGGTGAAAGCTGATGATGCTCACACTGTGGAGCAAAATTGGGAGCAAATCAAACTGAAGGAAAAGAATGGAAATAAGAGTGTGCTCGACGGGGTGCCTAAGGCTTTGCCTTCGCTTATTAAGGCGGAAAGAATTCAAGAAAAAGTGGCTAACTACGGATTCGACTGGGAGAAGAAAGAAGACGTATGGGCTAAGGTGAAAGAAGAGTTGTCGGAATTTGAGCATGAATTGCTTTCTGGTGAAGACGCTGATAGGTCGGCAGAATTTGGCGATTTGCTCTTCAGCTTGGTTAATGTGGCTCGACTTTACAAAATTAATGCCGATAATGCTTTAGAACACACCAATCGCAAGTTTGTCAGCCGATTTAATCATATAGAAACAGCAGCTCGTGAGAGGGGTGCGGATTTGAGAAAAATGACATTGCCGGAGATGGACGCTTTGTGGAATGAAGCTAAACTCTCGGAGCAGAAATAAGTTTTTGTGTCAGTATGATTGTTTGCATCACAGAAAAACCGAGCGTGGCTAAGGACATAGCTCAAATCCTTGGCGCGTCGGTGCGTCGTGACGGTTATTATGAAGGTAATGGCTATCAAATCACCTGGACTTTCGGGCATCTTTGTTGTCTCAAAGACCCTCATGATTATACCGATGGTTGGCGTTCGTGGAATTTAAGCACCTTGCCGATGTTGCCTCCGAAATTCGGGATTAAGCTTATCAGCGATGCCGGGATAGAGAAGCAATTTAAGGTGATTGAATCTCTGTTTCAATCTGCTGATGAGATTGTAAACTGCGGTGACGCCGGGCAAGAGGGCGAATTGATACAGCGATGGGTGATGCAGAAAGCTAAATGCTTGACAAAGCCTGTGAAACGGCTATGGATTTCGTCGCTTACCGACGAAAGCATCCGTGCCGGATTTGACAATTTGAAGGACCAAAAAGAGTTTGACAGCCTATATTATGCCGGGCTTTCTCGAGCCATCGGCGACTGGATTCTGGGCATTAATGCCACTCGCTTGTTCACCCTGAAATACTCCTCCGGAAAGGGGGTGCTGTCGGTGGGAAGGGTGCAGACACCCACATTAGCGTTGATAGTGCAGCGACAGCGGGAGATTGATGGTTTTGTGCCCGAAGATTTTTGGGAAATCAAAACGAAATATCGTAATGTAGATTTCGCTTCCACAAAGGGTAGGTTTTCAACGCCGGAAGCTGCAGATGAAGTAGTGGCTCAGATAAAGGGCAAACCGTTTGTGATTAAGTCGTGTGTCACTAAGCGAGGTAAGGAGTCGGCTCCGAAGTTGTTTGACTTGACATCGCTACAAGTGGAGTGTGACCGCCGTTATAGCTTTTCTGCCGATATGACACTACAGCTCATTCAGTCGCTTTACGAAAAGAAATTCACTACATATCCGCGTGTAGATACCACTTATCTTAGCGAAGATATTTATCCGAAGATTCCGGGCATTTTGCAAGCGATGCGTCCTTATGCCGCTCTTGTAGCGCCATTATTGGATAAAAAATTGCCTAAGCAAAAGAAAATATTTGATAATTCAAAAGTCACCGACCACCATGCGATTATCCCTACCAATGTGCCCCCATCGCCAACATTGTCGCCGGAAGAAAAACGAGTGTACGACTTGGTGGCACGTCGTTTTATCGCTGCTTTCTATCCCGACTGTGAGTTTGACCAAACCACGGTGGTGGGAAATGTGGAGCATTTCGAGTTTAAAGCTTCCGGCAAGCAGATTGTGAAGAATGGTTGGCGCGATGTGTATACAAAAGGGGAAGTGGCACAAAAAGATGCTGATGACGACGCAATATTGCCGATTTTTGAAATCGGCGAGTCGGGTCCCCATGAGCCGTCGGTCGTGAAAAAAACCACACAACCTCCGAAGTATTACACTGAAGGTACCTTGCTACGTGCAATGGAAACTGCCGGAAAACTCGTTGACGATGAGGAGTTGAGAGAGGCAATGAAGGAAAATGGCATAGGCCGCCCTTCTACTCGTGCGGCAATCATTGAGACACTCTTCAAACGTCGTTATATCCGTAAGGAAAGAAAGTCGATTAAAGCCACCGAGGCGGGGATGGCGCTGATTGATACCATCAAGGTGGAACTGCTTAAGTCGGCAAAACTTACCGGTATGTGGGAGAATAAGCTTCGGAAGATTGAACGAAAGGAGTATAGCGCTTCACAATTTGTTGATGAGCTGAAGATGTTGATACGCGAAATCGTGATTGGTGTGCTTAATGATAATAGCGGCTATAAAATTGAAGTGCCGGATGACAAAAAGAAGGATGTCGTAAAGGAGAAATCCTCGGCAGAAAAGAAAAAACGTCGCCCTGCAATCAAAAGCCTTAGTCAAATCAAATGTCCTGTGTGTGGAAAAGGGCATATACTCAAAGGTCGTAATGCCTTCGGTTGCAGCGATTATGCTGCCGGTTGTAGATTTGTTTTGCCCTTTACCGAAGCTCCTGAAGATACCTCTCCGGCTAAATTAAATAAGATTATTGAAAAGAAATTTAAGATATAATGGCAGTACTTGATTTTTCTGAAGAGTTCCCTGTAGTAAATGAGAGGGGAGAGATCATAGGAAAGGCATCTCGAAGAGAGTGCCATTCGGGAAGTAAGTTGCTCCATCCGGTTGTGCATCTTCATGTGTTTGATGCCGCCGGAAATCTTTTTTTGCAGAAGAGGTCGCTGAAAAAAGACATCCAGCCGGGTCGGTGGGATACTTCGGTGGGCGGCCATGTAGATTATGGCGAAACTATTAATGACGCGCTGGTGAGAGAGGCGTGTGAAGAGTTGGGGTTAAACGTGGTAAATCCTATAAAGCTATATGATTATATTTTTGAAAGTAGTGTCGAGAGAGAATTGGTCAATACTTTCAAGTGTGTAGCACGAGCTGAAGATATTACTGTCGACGAGGACGAAATTTCCGAGGGGCGATTTTTCTCATTTGAAGAAATAGAAAGACTTCTCGGCAGTGGAAAGTTGACACCAAATTTTGAAATTGAGTATTCCAAATTAAAAAGGGCTTTGAAATTACGGTAGTCATGGCATCCGAGTTAATTCAATATATTATTATTGCAGTCATCTTTGTGGTTTTGATAGCATTTATCATATGGAGAACACTAAAAAAACGAGGTGACAAAGGTTGTTCATGTTGCGATAAAGATTGCAAATTCAGAAATTTGCGAGTAAAATAGAAGTTCTTTAATCCTAAAAACAAATAAAACAACCATTTGAAATGAAATTTAAGATAGTTTTCTTTTGTCGTTAGGAGTTAATTTTATAATTTTGTGATATAAAAATTCACTATCTTAAAAATCATATTATGAGTAAACCATTTGTTGTAGGTATAGACATAGGTGGAACAAACACCGTCTTTGGTATAGTAGACGCTCGTGGCACTGTAATAGCCACCGGCTCAATCAAAACTCGCAAACATTCCAACATCAATGATTACATTGAAGAATTGCATGGCGAATTGTCAAAATTAATTGTTGCTTCCGACGCAGAAGATAAAATTGCCGGTATCGGTATCGGTGCTCCTAACGCAAACTATTTTACAGGAGAGATTGCTGACGGTGTAAACCTCCCATGGCCCACTCCGATACCTTTGGCAGACTTGGTGTCGAGCAAGTTCGGTATCCCCGTAGCAATCACTAACGACGCTAATGCTGCTGCTATCGGCGAAATGACCTATGGCGTGGCTCGCGGTATGAAAGATTTCATTATGATTACGTTGGGCACCGGCGTAGGTAGCGGTATCGTGGTTAATGGTCAGATGGTGTATGGCCATGACGGTTTTGCCGGAGAGCTTGGCCACGTGATTATGAAGCGCAACAACGGGCGTATGTGTGGATGTGGTCGCACCGGATGCTTGGAGACCTATGCATCGGCTACGGGTGTGGCACGCACAGCTCGCGAATTCCTGGAGTCGCGTGCCGGTGAGCCGTCGATACTTCGTGCTCTTGACATCGACTCAATCACCTCCAAAGATGTTTATGACGCAGCAATTGCAGGCGACAAGATGGCAAAAGATATTTTTGAATTCACCGGAAATATCCTCGGTGAGGCGCTTGCCGACTTTATTTCTTTCTCCAGCCCTGAAGCAATAGTGCTTTTCGGCGGTTTGGCAAAGTCAGGCGACTTGTTGATGAAGCCTCTTAAGGAATCAATGGAAAAGAATACGATGCCGGTATTTAAAGGCAAAGTTAAATTGTTGCTCTCCGAGCTCAAAGAAAGCGATGCCGCCGTGCTTGGCGCAAGTGCTCTCGGCTGGGAGGCTAAAGCAGCAGCCGACATAAAGAAATAATGCCGACTCGTAAATCAAAAAATAACAAAAAAACGGGCTCACGATTGTGTGTCCGTTTTTGCCGTTTTTTTTGATATAAGATATGAAGATGAAAATGTGAATAATTTTTAGAATAAATAATCAAAAATTTCTACTATGGGATATAACATTATTGTCTTGGCAAAACAAGTGCCTGACACTCGAAATGTAGGAAAAGATGCAATGAAAGAAGACGGGACAATAAACCGTGCGGCACTGCCTGCGATTTTTAATCCCGAGGACTTGAATGCATTAGAGCAAGCCCTACAAATTAAGGAGAATAATCCTGACACTACAATCACAATCCTCACTATGGGACCTCCTCGTGCTGCGGAGATTATTAGAGAAGCAATGTTTAGAGGTGCCGACACAGGCATCGTGCTCACCGACCGTGCTTTTGCAGGTGCCGACACTCTTGCCACCTCTTATGCTCTGTCGGCTGCCATCCGCAAGCATGGCAATTTCGACCTCATCATTGCCGGGCGTCAAGCTATCGATGGCGACACCGCACAGGTTGCTCCTCAAGTGGCTGAAAAACTCGGCTTGCCACAGGTTACTTATGCCGAAAAAATCGAAAAGGTAGCAGATGGTAAGGTCACCGTCACTCGCCGCATTGAGGCCGGTGTTGAAACCGTTGAGGCTCCGTTGCCTTTGGTGATTACTGTCAACGGCTCTGCCGACGATTGCCGTCCGCGCAATGCCAAGCGTGTACAGAAATACAAATTTGCCGCTACTCCCAGCGAGAAAGCAGCTATGAAGCCGGAGCTTGCTGCTATTGTCGATGCTCGCCCTTATCTTCAGCTGAAAGAATGGAGTGCCGCTTTTGTGGATGCCGACCCCGAACAAATTGGTCTCGCCGGCTCGCCTACAAAGGTTAAAGGTATTGTAAATGTAGTGTTCCAAGCTAAAGAGAGCAAGCGTATGGATGGTAAAGACCAAGCCGCTTTGGAAGACCTTGTCAAAGAACTTATTGCCAACCATACTATTGGATAGCCGAATCATTCACTTTTAAAAGAAATTTTCATTATGACTGATAATAATAACCTCATAGTATATTGCGAATTTGAAGATGGCAATATTGCTGATGTCAGCCTTGAATTGCTGACTAAAGGTCGCTCATTGGCTACTCAATTGGGTGTGAAGCTCGAAGCTATTGTGCTTGGCGACAATTTGGAAGGTATTGAAGATAAATTGTTCCCTTATGGTGTTGATGTGGTATACAAGATGGAAGACAAGCGTCTTTATCCTTACACATCGCTCCCTCATGCTTCTGCGTTAATCAATTTGTTTAAGCAAATCAAGCCGCAGGTGTGTCTGATGGGTGCTTCGTCGATAGGGCGCGACCTCGGTCCGCGTGTGTCGTCGTGCTTGCATAGCGGTCTTACTGCCGACTGTACATCACTTGAAATCGGTAACCATACCGACCCGAAGACCAAGAAGGAGTATACCAATCTTCTCTATCAAATACGTCCTGCCTTTGGAGGTAATATTGTTGCCACTATTGTCAATCCGGAATGTCGTCCGCAAATGGCTACTGTGCGTGAGGGCGTGATGAAGAAAGAGATTTTTGATGCCGACTATAAGGGCGAAGTGGTTAATCTTAAAGCCGACGATTATGTTCCGGCTACCGATTATGTAGTGTCGATTATTGACCGCCATATTGCAAAATCGAAAATCAACATCAAGAATTCGCCGATAATTGTTGCCGGCGGTTATGGTGTGGGCAGTAAAGAGAATTTTGCGCTTCTCCATCAATTGGCTGAAACCCTCGGTGGCGAGGTGGGCGCTTCGCGTGCTGCCGTTGATGCCGGATTTACAGAGCATGAGCGTCAAATCGGGCAAACCGGTGTCACCGTTCATCCCAAATTGTATATTGCTTGCGGTATCTCCGGACAAATCCAGCACATTGCCGGTATGCAAGACAGCTCTATCATTATCTCAATCAACAACGACCCGGATGCTCCGATTAATACTATCGCCGACTATGTGATTACAGGCGACATGGAAGAAGTGGTTCCGGCTCTGATTAAGTATTACAAAAAAAATTCTAAGTAGTTATGGCTAACTTTTATAATGACAACCCCGACTTGAAGCATCATCTTACCCATCCTTTGATGCGTAAGATTGTGGAATTGAAGGAACGCAATTTTGCTGATGCTGAAAAATATGACTATGCGCCTTTCGACTTCGACGACGCTATGGACTCTTATGAGAAAGTGCTTGAAATAGCCGGCGAAATTTCCGGTGACATTGTAGCTCCTAACGCAGAGGATGTTGACCATGAAGGTCCCCATGTTGTTGATGGTCACGTGGTTTATGCCAAAGGCACACAGAAGAATCTTGACGCATTGGTGAAAGCGGGATTGATGGGCATTTCGCTCCCGCGTCGTTACGGCGGCTTGAATTTCTCTCTCGTGCCTTATATCATGGCAGCAGACATGGTGAGCCGTGCTGATGCCGGATTTGTGAATATTTGGGGGTTGCAAGACTGTGCGGAAACTATCTATGAATTTGCTGATGAAGACCAACGTCAACGTTACTTGCCCCGTGTGTGCAACCTCGGCGAAACGATGGCTATGGACCTCACCGAGCCGGATGCCGGTAGCGACTTGCAAGCAGTGATGCTTAAGGCTACATTTAATGAGGCCGACGGTACATGGCGTCTAAATGGTGTGAAGCGCTTCATCACCAATGGTGACGGACATATTGCTCTTGTGTTAGCACGCTCTGAAGAGGGTAGTCACGATGGTCGTGGCTTGTCGATGTTTATCTACGACCGCAACGATGGCGGAGTCACCGTGCGTCGCATCGAAAACAAGATGGGTATCAAAGGGTCACCCACTTGTGAGCTCGTGTTTAAGAATGCAAAGGCTGAACTCTGCGGTTCTCGCAAGCTCGGTTTGATTAAATATGTGATGGCATTGATGAACGGTGCTCGCTTGGGTATCGCCGCT
>SFVH01000046.1 GCA_004561555.1 bacterium | reverse complement strand
TGCGGTAAGTGCTTCCTTATATGTGCCTTCGGCGGTGAAGCGTGTAGGCATTCCACCCTTGCCGGTGCAGATGATTGTGCCGTCGTCTTGTGCACGCACATCCAATACTGCTACGCCATCGTTGATGCCATAAGCAGTAGTGCCGTCAGCCTTCTTGAGGGTAATGACGGTCGGTGTTGCCGATGCCTTGCCGTTGGTCACGGTGTATACATACACGTTGCCGCTAGTATCATTATTTGTAAAATACAGTTTACCATTGTTGATGTCGCCGGAGCAACTCATATAGAGCAACTCATATAGTCGCCTGCGCGAGCGCCATGGTTGGTAGTTTCAAGCACAACTGTTGGAGTAGCTGAGTCGCTGTCCCAAGCATACACCTTGAGCGTTGATGTGTTGCTTAAAGCTGCGGAGCAAGCCACGATGGTGCCTCCGAGATTGCCTACGGAGAAGAATTTGAATTTGTCGGCGGTGATGCCTGAGCATGGGAGGTTACCCTTGTCTGTTCCGGTCATAGATAAACGAGCAACTGTTGCCCTTCACAGCCGAATATTCCCAATCGGTGGTAAATACGTCAGGAATAGCTACGTCTACACCGGGGTCTGGTTCTACCGGAGTGTAAAGCGGAGCAACAAACTTGCTAATCTTGTTGTCGGCAAGGAGATACATATTCATGTTGTTGTCCACAACATTCACACCTACGGTAGAGTAGGTAGAAGCCGTAGCCGCCGGGGTGATAGTGGCACCGGTGGAAATAGCCTTCGGTGAAGCAAAGGTCGACGAAATGTTAGCCCAAGTAGCACCGCTTACAGCACCCGAAGCATTGACTGTCGGTGTTGCCATAATAGCATTGGAGCTATATTTGAAGTAGCTTGCTGACGGAGTGATGTCGCTACTCATAGTGTTCGGAGTGGTCCAAGTGTCATACTTTGCATTGCTGTCGGCTGTAATCACAATATCTCTGGGCGACAATGAAGCATTGTCGATGATAAATTGTCCGTCGGCAAGCGGTGACACATTCAGCTGATATTCAAGACCGGTGATTGGTGACGGACTGACGCGAATGTCGGTTGGAGTTACTGTGCTTCCCTTCACTTTTACATTTACGAAACGTACTTGGTTTGTAGTGCTGGTGGTGACACCTCCTGTCAAAATCGAGCAGTCGCTGAGTTTGCCGCTTACAGCAAATGAATAACCTACAAATGCATTGTCCCAGAAGCCGTTGCGTTGCACATCGACAATCTTTTGAGCATAGCCAACGGGTAAGCCGCTCAATATATCTTTGCCCCATTTGTACACGCAGAACGAGCCCTTGTCGGCTGCCGCGGTTGCCGCTTCGTAGTCTTGAACAAGGCTATAGTTGCAAGCCAAGAGATAGCCGTCGGCGGTGAAAGCGATGTCGGAGAGCGGGAGTTGAAGGCTGTTGGTATAGCCGGTCACTCCGGTGCCGCCACCCACGCTTGTCATAGCCACGCCTGAAGTGCTGACAGTGGTTTTTACCGACTTCGTTTCCGGGTCGATGACGTAGATATAAGGCACTTTGCTGCTGTCGATAGCGAGCACATAGAACAAGCCGTTGCGCATGATGGCACGACGAATGGTCTTGCCTGTGAGCTCAGCGATTTCTGCCGATTCAAATTCCTTGCTGAAAGAGTAACTGCTTTCCAAAGCCACACCTTCCGGAGCAATATCAGGATAATTGACAGCCGTAGTTGCTGAAATGTCATAAGTGAAGTAGGCTATACCTTGATTGTGAACGAGCACCCAAGCATCGATGCGCTTGCCTTCAACAACATTTACAGCGATAGAGGTGCTGAATGAGGTGTTACGAGTGGTGCCCAAACCGGCTGCAGGATATTCGCCCGCGTTGGAAGCCGAAGCCCATCCGTTAGAGCCGTCGAGAAGTATCATGCGCCCGCCGGTGAGGGTCGTTTTGCCGTCGGCAGAGCTTGCAGCAGGAAGGTAGGTGGTGGCAAAAGCGTATTTAGCACCATTAAATGCAAATTCCACAAAGTCATTACCTTGGTATATTTCTTTCAATGCTTCAGTGTTGACAGTCGACTCAAGGATACCATCGGCATTTACAAGCGAGGGATAGTAGTTTTGTCCCATTACCCAATATTTGTCGGAGTCATCATCGGGCACTACGCGAGGCGATGTGCCGAGTTCGAGTCCTCCCTCGGCAGTGCCGTCGGTAGAAACATTCAGGATAGTCGGAGTGGTAGACACTACGCCGTCGGTGATGGAGTAGTAACAAATTTGATTTTTATTGGTCGATAAGCGAGCTGTGTAGCAGATGGCACCATTGGTAAGGTTGCCCTTGATAGAGAAAGTGTCGCCGATACGGTTGTATTCACCGATTTCAGAGGTGCTGAGGAGCACTGAAGGAGCGGCATCCACACCATTCTCCCATACATACACTTTCAGCGGTAACGATGAGCTTGTGCCTGCAGTGGCAAGGTTGGTGGCAAGGAGTTTGCCATCTACATATTTCACATCCATCAATTTAACTGCGCCACCATCTACACCTTCGGTGTTGACAGTGCCTGTTTGTTCGCCGCTATAAGCATCAACTATCGTAATTGTTGCGGTTTCGGTATCGACGACAAAGAGCTTGCCATCGCCGAAGCACATATTTCTCATCTTCGTCTTGTCGGTGGTCCATGATTTATTCACACCCGTAGTTTCGCTGAAGTTCCATACTTCTTCAAATTCCAACGGCGGAGTAGTAACCACAGCAGTCACGTTGACAGTCTTGGTGTAAGAGCCACTGGTGAGGGTGATAGTAGAGGAGTGAGTGCCCGATGCAGTAGCGGTAAACGTCACTGTCAAAGAGCCGCCTGAAGTGCCCAGCGATGAAGCTGAGAGCTGGAATGCGGAATTGCTTGAAGTGGCAGTGATTGCCGACGACAACGAGGCGCCGCTCACGGTGATAGTGGCTGATGCTGTCGAGCCGATTGCCAATTCGCCGAGGTCGATAGCTGCCGGGGTCACGGAGATGCCGGTGTCGGCGCCTTGAGTAAGGTCGAAATTGGTCATGTATTGCTGATTGAGCGAAATGGCAACGTCCTTGGTCGCTGTTTTGTAGCCACTCTTCGACACTCTTACGGTGTAGGTGCCTGCAGTGGATACCCAAAACGCATAGAAGCCGTTCTCGTAGTTGTCGGTGGTCATTGTTTGAAGCACCGTACCCTCGGAGTTGAGAAGCTCTACGGTTGCGCCTTCCACCGCTTTATACTTGTCGCGTCCGCGAGTGGTGTAGTTCGTATAGCCGCAACTGAGCGAAAGGTCACGGATGTCGCCCATCACTACACCGGGAAGCGTGCCGCTACCGCCGGGGCTGGCAAGGGCGGCGCGTACAATCTGCCATGCGAGAAACTTGTTGTAGGTGTTGCTCTTCATGCGAAGGGCTTCAGGACGATAGTCGTGAAACCATGTTTCCACCAAGTATCCCGGGCGGTTATTTGTGCGAAGCACACCGAGGTTGTAGCCGTAGAATGAATAGTCGCCTAATGCACGCGGAGTGGCATAGGTCTGATTTGACAAGGTTACGGCATCGTGCCAGTTTGACACTTGTGTAGCCATAGCCTTTGAGCCGCCGATATTTTCAGTGGTCTTTGCCGAGCTCGACGAGCGGAAGAATGAAACCATATAGTTAGCGCTCGCATTGGCGGCATTGCTATGGAGCGACATAAAGTAACCGCCATAGCTGTTGGAATTTGATGCAATAGTCGACAATGCCAAGTCGTCGCCAGAGGTGTTGGTGGTACGCGACATCTTAACCGAGGCTTTGTTGGCTGTGAAGAAATCGCGAGCCGCTAAACCGCGAGAGAGGTTACCGTCTGACTCGTAGAACATCGGCACACTCAGCGGCAATGCCGTAGGGCGGTCGTTGCTGTCGTGGCCGCCGTGTCCCGGGTTAATATAAAATTTCTTGCCCCCAAAGTCGGCAGCACTGACACTCATTGCTATGCCCAGCACAGCTAATCCTATTAAGTAAATCTTTTTCATGGTTTATTCCTCCTCAATAGTCATTATATAAATTTTGCCGTCCAAGGTGTGGTAGGCTATACGGTTGCCATCGGGAGAAACCGACGGAAACATATTTATCTCCTCATTGATGCCTTGAAGCTTCTGATAGTCGGAGCCATTGGCGCGAACAATCACGATATCGCTGGCGGTAAACACGTGGCCGTCGTCGTGGTCTTCCATTGCCACAACATAGTCGTTGCCTCTCCACACGGGAGCGTGGATTGCGCCCAAGCATACCAATGCAGAGCCGTCAAGGTTGCTCACATAGGCATCATTGCCGGCTACAAAAAGCAGCTTCTCTTTGTTGGGCGAAAGGCTTGTCCAGCAGTAATTTACGTCGTGCTCGGGAGTGGAAACGGGGTCTACCACATTGCGAACGCCGTCGATATACACCACCATCTTCAAGTCTTCTTCGGTCACCATAACGTCGCCCGAAGGAATGGATTTTATTGACCTGTTGCCATCTATAGAGCGGCGCAACAATTTGCCGTTAATGCCGATTTCATAATCGCGACCGCTGACATTAATGGTGTTTACATGCTCAATGTCGGTAGCCAAGGTGGTTAACGACTTTGTAGCAATGTCCAGACTATAGAGCGTTTCGCGTTGCTCTATAAGGTCCATGTTGCGTGTGATAATCGACTTGCCGTCGTCGCTAATCGAAGCTTTGTAGCCTGCACCTACCATATCGGTGAGATGAGTGTACTTGCTGTTTTCTACATCGATGATTCCAAGCCCTTGATAATTTTCAGAGCAAACCATCAACGATTTGCCGTCGGGCATAAAGCGGGGATGAAATGTAGGCATTTCAGTCCCGGAGTTCACTTCTTGGAGTGAAACAACCTTAAATTGCTGTGCACTAACCGTTGCGGATAGACAAACAGCAACAGACAAAATCAGTTTTTTCATTTAGGTTTATATTAAGTTATTGTGATTGTGCAATAGTATAAATTCTGCTAATAATTTCTTGCATTTGACTACATATCACCCATTTGGTGCTATACAATCAGCCACAAATTTAAAATAATTCATCCAAATATGGTTCGCAAAACGAACCGTATTAATAGTATTTAACTATTATTGATGAAAATTTATTCGGTATGATAATAAACTAAATTTGTCAATTATTAAAATCAGTATATGAAAAAATGTCACTATTTTTGTAGTCGAAAAGGAATATCGGAAATGGACTTCAGGACAATAATTGAAGTGAAGGGTATGATGCCGACAATCAATCATGATGAGGGCATTGTGATGATTGGCTCTTGCTTTGTCGACAATATAGGACAACGCCTTGAGAGAGCTTTGTTTAACGTCACGGTCAACCCTTTCGGCACTCTTTACAATCCGCTTAGCATTGCAGCTGCGCTGCGCCGACTGTCGGAAGGGAGAGCCTATACAGCCGAGGAATTAACCGAATATGGGGGTGTGTGGCACAGTTTCGCCCATCATTCGCAATTTTCAAGCATTGACAAAGACATTGCTCTGAAAAAAATCAACGATAGTTTTCAACGCGCTCGCCTTGCTCTTCAGGCCGCTCGCCATCTGATAGTGACCTTCGGCACCGCCTATGTGTTTTGTCTCAAAGACGGCACCGTTGTGGCAAACTGCCACAAGTTGCCCGCCGACTATTTCGTGCGACGGCTTATGAGTGTAGAAGAAATAGTGGCTCAGTGGCAACCGTTGATATCCGAACTTAAGACCTTCTCGCCCTCTGTTGACATCACCTTCACCGTCAGCCCTATTCGTCATTTTGCCGATGGTGCTCACGGAAATAATGTGAGCAAAGCCACCTTGCTCCTTGCCGTTGAGCGGCTTTTGGAAGAGACGGGATGCCACTATTTCCCCGCTTACGAACTTGTGCTCGACGATTTGCGCGACTACCGCTTTTATGCCGCTGATATGACTCATCCCTCCGAGCAAGCGGTGGATTATATTATGGAGCGTTTTGCCGAGGCGGCATTTACTGCCGACACCATCGCTATAGCACAGCGTTGCGAGAAACTTGCTCGGCGCTTGGCTCACCGACAGCTCACCGATGACGCCCGAAGTCACCGCCGTTTTCGAGAGTCTACCGATGCTTTGGCACAACAGCTCATTGCCGACTATCCTCACATTTCACCCTTGATTGAAAAACTTAAACTCAAACAATGAAATACAATATCCTTGATATAGCAGAAATAATTGGTGCCGACAGCACAAACCTCACCGATTGTAGCATCGACACTTTGCTCACCGATTCGCGCACTCTCACCTATCCCGATTCTTCGCTGTTTTTCGCCATACGCACCGATAGCAACGATGGGCATCGATATGTGCATCAACTGCTTGAAAAAGGTGTGAAAAATTTTGTAGTGGAAGATATTCCGGAGCAGGTGCGCTCTTTCGACGCCAATTTCCTGGTAGTGAAAAGTCCGATAAAGGCTTTGCAGACCATTGCAGCTTACCATAGGGCAAAGTTTGACATCCCGGTGATTGGAGTGACCGGAAGCCGTGGCAAGACTATTGTCAAAGAGTGGCTATATCAGCTCCTTCGCAAGGATTACAACATTGTGAGAAGTCCGCGAAGCTTCAATTCGCAGATTGGAGTGCCTCTTTCGGTGTGGGATATTGATGAAAACACCGACTTGGCTATCATCGAAGCAGGCATCTCAAAGCCTGACGAGATGCCGGTGCTTGAGAGCATCATTCGCCCAACCATCACCGTAATGACCAACATCGGCAATGAGCATAAAGAGGGATTTGCTTCGATTGGCGAGAAGTGTGTGGAGAAGTTGCGATTGTCGCGCCATTCGCAATATGTGATTTTCGACGGCGATGACCATGTGATTTCCAACGGACTGATTGACCTCTCTTACGGTCACCAAGAGATTAGCTGGTCGCGCACCAACACCGATGCTCCCATATTTATTTCATCTGTAATAAAGGACGCAGGCAGCACCACAATCAATTTCACCTATCTCCTCTATGCCGGGAAGATTACCATCCCGTTTACTGCCGCTGCCGACATCGACAATGCCATCGTGTGTCTTGCCACACTATTGTGTATGCACATCCCCATGGACTCTATCCAACAGCGATTTGCCTCGTTGATGCCCACCGGCACGCGATTGGATGCTATGGAAGGCATCAACGACTGCCAGCTCATCTACGACACCTATACGAGCGACTACCTGTCGCTTGCTCCCGCCATCGATTTCATGTCGCGTCGCGACACTCTGCTGCGCACACGCACTCTTATCCTCTCCGACGTGTTGCCGGAAAACATCCCTTCCGACGAGGTGTATGCACGGATTGCCAGGCTTATAGGGTTGCGCCACATTGACCGCCTTATCGGTGTGGGTCCCGAGCTGATGGCTCATAAGCATCTGTTTCCGGCAAATTCACGATTCTTTCCCTCCACCGACGCCATGCTTGCGTCGATGTCGCAGAGCGACTTCTCAAAAGAATTGATACTGCTTAAGGGTGCTCCGGATTTTGAATTTGTGCGCATCATAGAGCTCCTCGAGGCGCGACAACACGAAACGGTGCTCGAAGTGAATCTCGACGCATTGGTGCACAATTTCAATTTTTATCGCTCGCGCCTTAATCCCGACACTCGCATCGTGTGTATGCTTAAAGCGTTCGGCTACGGAGCCGGCTCTTACGAACTGGCAAAAACCTTGCAACAGCAAGGCGCTTCATATATCGCCGTGGCTGCCCACGATGAGGGAGTGGCACTGCGCGAAGCCGGCATCACTATGCCGATAATGGTGCTTAATCCGAAGGTGGTCAACTATAAGGCTCTCTTCGACTATCGTCTTGAGCCGGAGGTGTTTAGCTTCGATATGCTTAACGAGATTGTGCGCGAGGCGAAGAAGTTTGGAGTGAAAGACTATCCCATACACGTAAAAATCGACACCGGTATGCACCGTCTCGGCTTCCTCTACGATGAGGTGGAGAGGCTTGTGGATATACTCACTCACCAAGACTATGTGCGTCCGGCATCTATCTTTTCTCATTTGTGCACTGCCGACGACCTTACCAACGATGACTACGCCCACTTCCAATTGGAATATTTCAGCCGTTGTTGCGATGCTTTTTGCGGGCATTTCCCCACAAAGGTGTTGCGCCACATCCTTAACACCGACGGCATGTTGCGTTTCCCGGAGCATCAGTTTGAAATGACGCGCTTAGGCATAGGCCTTTATGGCATCCCCACTCTGGGAAAAGGATGGGACGACAAACTGCGCACCGTCTCCTCGCTACATTCCGTGATTATTCAGATTCGCCAATGGGAGGCAGGCACCACTATCGGGTACGGTCGGCACGGAGTGCTCTCGCGCCCCTCGCGCATCGCCACTATCCCTATCGGTTATGCCGATGGTTTTAATCGCCGTTTGGGTTGTGGAAACGGAGAAGTATGGATTAACGGCAAAAGAGTGCCTACGGTGGGCAACATCTGTATGGACCTCTTTATGGCTGACGTTACCGACGTGGATTGCGCTGTGGGCGACAAAGTGGAGATTTTCGGTGAACATATTTCCGCACAGGAGGTTGCCGACCGCTTGGGCACGATACCCTATGAGGTGCTCACTTCGGTGTCGTCGCGCGTAAAACGCATCTATTATAGCGAATAATTCATTATCATTCATTATATTTGCGACGTAACAAAAACTTTTGCTATGAAGCACAAAAAAGAAGACATTTCGAGAAGAAATTTTCTGAAAAAGCTTTCTATAGCTTTGGGTGCCGGCATCGTTGCTCCTTCGCTGTTTGTCAGTGTTGGCGAAGAGGCTAAAGCCGGTGGCAAAGGTCACTGTGGACGTTCCTATGATTGTGCCGGAGGCGGTGGCAAATGCGGCAATTCCTATGAATGTACGCAGGGTGCCGGCGGCAGCGGCAAATGTGGCTCGTCGTTTGATTGTGCCGGAGGCGGTGGCAAATGCGGCAACTCCTATGAATGTACGGGACAGGGCTCCGGTGGCAGAGGCAAATGTGGCTCGTCGTTTGATTGTGCCGGTGGCGGTGGCAAATGCGGCAACTCCTATGAGTGTACGGGACAGGGCTCCGGTGGCAGCGGCAAATGTGGTTCTTCGTTTGATTGTGCCGGAGGCGGTGGCAAATGCGGCAACTCCTATGAATGTTCGGGACAAGGTGCCGGCGGCATAGGCAAATGTGGCTCATCGTTTGATTGTGCCGGAGGCGGTGGAAAGTGCGGTTCGTCTTATGGTTGCGCCGGAAGTTGATGGACTGCTTGAAATTACCCTCTTCACTACAGAGGTTTAGCCGCAACGGGAAGATTGTGCTCATCAATCCGGAAGTGCCTGCTTGGATAGTGACCAACGAAGTGGGAGAGGTTATTATGTCGTTGTTTGACGGCGAGCATACTGTAGCGGAAGTGGTGGAAATTTCCACTGAAGCTCTCGGTGTCGATAAGCGCAAACGCATAGAGATTTTTGTGGACTATGCGGTCAATTCCCGCCTATTTGACACTCATCCACAAGCGGCTCCTCATCGTCAGGAGTTGTCTAATGTTCATTTGACACTCACCAATCTTTGCAATCTTCGTTGCAAATATTGCTATGCTGCAGAGCGCCGTGAAACCGCCGAATCCCTCCTTACCCTTGACGACTATCAGCATCTCATCGATGACATCTGCGACATCAATCCTCAAGTGGGATTTTCGCTCACCGGTGGCGAGCCACTCCTCAATGCCAATTTTTTTGACATTGCTCGTATGATAAAGCGTCGGGGCAATTATGTGATGGTGCTATCAAATGGCACCCTTTTCAGCTCCGACAAATGCCGTGAGATGAAAGGGCTTGTCGATTTGGTAACCCTCAGCATCGACGGCTCTACAGCCGAGTCGCATGGACGCACCCGTGGCGACAACTACAATAAAGTGATTTCCGCCATCGACCTTCTTGAGCATTATGGCATCGACTATACCCTCTCAATGACCGTCACGCGATTAAACACCGACCAAGTAGAGCCGTTGGCGAAACGCTATGGCAGACGGCTGACATTTCAGCCGTTGTTTCCTGTGAGCGATGTGGCGGAATCCACACTCGCTATCAGTGGCGACGAATATTACCGGGTGTTAAAAGCCGCCGCCGGGGTCAACCCTCTGGCATATTGCGAATCGTCGCTTAAAGCATCACGTCGCTCGCCTTGCTATAAATGTGCTATTGCCGACGGCGAATTTAGCATCGCCCCTAACGGCGATGTTTATCCATGTCAGTTGCTACATCTGCCACAGTATCTTTGTGGCAACGTGAAAAATCAGAGCATTGCCGAGATATATAATAGGAGTGAGGTGATGCGGCAACTCCGCAGGCTCACGGTGGACGCTATCGAGAAATGTCGCGGATGTGCCATCAAATATATTTGTGGCGGAGCTTGTAGAGCTCGAAACCACTACGTGTCGGGCGACATCACTCGCCCGGGCGATTTCTGCAATTACGAGTTTGAAGCCTATCTTGACGGAATCACCACCATCCAATGTTGCGACCTTATTGGCGACTGACCTTTGTCGCAAGATTGTAACCTTGATGTAATTTTGTTGTTACACA
>SFVH01000045.1 GCA_004561555.1 bacterium | reverse complement strand
CTCGCGGGCAAGATCAAACTGGCCATTGGATATTTTTGCATCACCTAAATAGGCATACATCTGCAGAGTGTCGTTGGGCATGTGGAGAGTGACTCCAGTGTCGGTGATGTCAACAGCCTTCACAGAGACAAGACAGTTGACCGGTGCCGACGACGTGTCGGGCGGAACAGTGTCGCTAAGTGCTACATCCAAGCGCGACTTTCGAAGGCTGACCGTAGCCAGTTTCACTATCATGTCGTGAGTCTCGGTGTTAGCATCAGGAGCCAAGTCAGCTATGCACTCAGCCTTTAACTGTCCGACGGAGCCGCGGATTCTCGCACTCGGAATAAATTGTGCGGTATTTACCTTTGCATTGTTAATCTCAAAATCCTCAACGATGACCTTGCCGCTCATCAACGGCCATAACTTGACGTCGGCAACGATATTCCGTACGTCGGCAATGGTGTCGCGCACTTGCGGAAGCGAGTCGTTGGGTTGTATGAATAGAACTTCATTGATACTGAGATCAAGGGGAAAACGCAGCGATACACGGCCGACACTGACCGTCGCACCTGTTGTTTCCGACATATAGTCAGCCACCCTGTGCACAACAAAGTTTTGCACTGGAGGCAGATAAAGCAATGCTATCAATATCAGAAACAGCAGGACGGGAGTAAGCAGTATTCCCAAAATCCATCGCAGAGTTTTTTTCATACAGAGAGGGATTTCACTATTAATTGGTGTGAGAATAGTTAATTATAAGCGACTGAAGCAGAACGACTCAAAGCCGTCAACCTCAAGAGTGATTGGCTGGTGACTCACCGGATGCTCAAACTCCACCCTATGCGACATTAGCGAAATGCTGCCGTCGGGATTGCTTCTTCGCGCGCCATATTTCAAGTCGCCCTTGATAGGACATCCCATTGCAGCCAACTGGCATCTTATCTGATGATGACGCCCGGTGAGGAGATTCACCTCCACAAGCCAATATCTCTCACTTCGGCCGATGACGCGATATTTGAGTACAGCCTTTTTGGAGTCCTTCACCTCGTGATTGTATGCATACGACTTGTTCTGACGCTCATTGCGCACGAGCCAATTCTCGAGAGTGCCTTCGTCGGCAGGCGGTCGATTGGCCACCACAGCCCAATAAGTCTTGTGCACCTCACCCTTGCGAAACATATCGCATAGTCGGCTGAGAGCCTTCGACGTTCGGGCAAAAACCACCAGTCCGCTTACGGGACGATCGAGACGATGAACAACACCAAGGAACACATTTCCGGGTTTGTTGTATTTCACACGGATGTATTCCTTGACGGTGTCGGATAGCGGAGTGTCGCCAGTTTTGTCGCCCTGAACGATCTCACCGCTATCCTTGTTCACCACGATGATATGGTTATCCTCATAGATTACCTTCATCGATAATTCCTAATTTCTAATTCCTAATTAAAAATTACATGTTCATGCCGCCGTCGATCTGGATAACCTGACCGCTTACATAGCTTGACATGTCGCTGGCGAGGAACAGACAAACGTTGGCGATGTCCTCTACCTGTCCGCCACGGCGAAGTGGAATCTTCTTCATCCAGTCCTGACGGATTTCCTCGGGCAACTGTGCTGTCATGGCTGTCTCGATGAATCCGGGAGCCACTGCATTTGCGCGCACGCCCTTAGGACCGAGTTCCTGAGCGATAGACTTGGCCAAACCGATCATACCAGCCTTAGATGCAGAGTAGTTGCACTGTCCGGCATTTCCGTGAACACCAACGACACTCGACATGTTGATGATCGAACCACCACGCTGGCGAAGCATGATAGGAGCACAAGCATGGATGAAGTTGAACGCCGACTTAAGGTTGACGTTGAGTACTGCGTCCCACTGCTGCTCAGTCATGCGGAGCATAAGTCCGTCCTTAGTGATACCAGCATTGTTGACGAGCACATCGATAGAACCGAAGTCCTCCTTTATCTGCTTAACCACAGCCTCAGTCTCGGCAAAGTCGGCGGCGTTTCCAGCGTATGCTTTGCACTTTACTCCTACAGCCTCAATTTCCTTGCGAGTAGCTTCCAATCCTGCAGCCATGTCGTCGTTGAGCACGAGGTCAGTGAATGCGATGTTAGCTCCTTCCTGAGCGAATTTCATGGCAACGGCCTTGCCGATACCACGAGCAGCACCAGTGATGAGTGCTGTCTTACCTGTTAATAGTCCCATTTTTCTTTCTTATTATATTATTAATAATGTATATATGATAATCCCTAATTCCTAATCCCTAATTCCTAATTCCCCTCACCTTCTCACCTTTCCCAAAGCTCCATATACCACCTTTGCCACGAGCGGCTTGCTCATTTCCTCAGTCATGCCATGTCCGAGTCGTCCGTAGATATACGGTACTTCGAGTCCCTTGATACAATAGTGAGTGATGTCGGCCACAAGGTCGATGTTGTCGATATCAAACTCGCCCTGCAGCTTTCCCTCGGTATATACTTTGCGGAAGAGGTCGATTTCGTCCTCGTCGAAATTCTTCCTCACCTTCTCCACCATCCATATATTTCGGAAGAACTCGGCACGCAAGTTGCCGTTGCGCACCACCACTTCCTTTATCATGCTGAGATGCGTGTAGATTAGTTCGATAATCTTGTCCTGAGGACGTATTTTGCGCATAGCCACTTCGTCGAGCTTGTCGGAGAGCAGTTCGAGTTCTGATGCAATCACGGCGTGATACACCTCTTCCTTGCTTTTGAAATAGGTGTATAGCGTGCGTCGGCCCTTGCCCGATTGCACTGCGATATCGTTCATCGTAGTGTTCTCAAGCCCGTTTTTGGCAAATAGTTGACGAGCCACGTCAACCAACTTTTGTCTTGTTTTCGATATTGACATTTAATAGTCTCCTCCTATGTATTATTATTGCACATTCGGTTTATCGTGTGCAAATATAGACATTTTTCGCCAAATAAGCAAGAAAAAAGCGCAAAAATGTTAGAAAAAGAGTAATTTTTACCTAAAACAGGTGATTTTTGCAAAAAACTTGCTGAATTATTTGGTTATTTCATGCACCCGCAAATAAGAAATAACATCGCGGAGTGGAGCAGTTGGTAGCTCGCCAGGCTCATAACCTGGAGGTCGCATGTTCGAGTCCTGCCTCCGCAACTATCAAGTCGCAATCGGTTGTTCGTCAACCTTTTGCGGCTTTTCTTTTTATCCACTAGGACAATAATGAGACAAAAAAATCCCTCCGGCGCATCACTGCGGCGAAGGGACAAATAATGATGATAAATTTCAATTTCAAATAATTAACTCTTGATTCATTCCTGGATATCCTTCATCTCGCGTATCTGACTGATGAGCGAGTCGTTGGTGCTCTGCATCTTGATGAGAATGGCGATACCGATTGTGAGGCCGATTACACCTCCGACGATTCCACCAATGACGGTGTAATACATCACCTTGTCCTCAAATCCGGAGAAGAGCCATACGAAAAGGGCAATTGCCACTGGCAGCGACAATCCCACTTGCCATAATCTGAGCTTCTTCATCTTCACAAGCTTGTCGGCAGTCTGCAACAAGTTTTCCGACTGCCAGTCGCTCGCCGACATATTATTAATATAAAAGTCGAGCAGAATCTCCACAAGCACAAGCAAGAGGATTGACGCGATAGCCCATATCGACAGTCCGGGATTCATCAGTTTAAGACCCACGAAATTGAGTGTACATAGCGGAAGCAACACAAGCAGTTCAAACCAGATATACTTCCTTATCCACGACATTTTGCCCGACATAGCGTTTCTAAGCAATTGGTCGTTGATGATCTCCTGATTATCCAATTTCTGCTTGAGCAGTTGCATCTGGCTGCGCATTGCCTCCAGTTCATTCACGTTGTGTTCATTAATATTTTCCATTGTATAAGATTTTAGTTGTTCATATTCTTTAATTCCTCACGTATTCTGACGAGTTTCACCGAGACATTCTTGGATGATATTCCCACTATCTGTCCGATTTCGTCATACGGCATACCTTCGAGCCACAGCAGCACGATGGCACGGTCGAATACTCCGAGCTTGTTGATGCGCTCATAGAGTTTCTTCACCTGCTTGGTGTCGGCATCGTTGTCCTCGTATAGGTTGATGTCCATTTCCACCTTAGCCTCCTTGTCGCGCCTGCGTTTTTTCTTGCGGTCGATGGTGATGCATGTGTTTAGCGCCACTCTGTACACCCATGTGCGGATGTCGCTTCGTCCCTCGAATGAGTCAAAGCCCTTCCACAGGTTGATGAGAACATATAGCACACCGTATAGATGGTTGACTTCTGTTCTCTCACCACTTGGGCGAATTCTTTCTCGTTGGGTTCCATTTATATATATATTCTATTGTATTTTTCTCTGTTTTTGTACTTTAGACGTGACGCGAGGAGAATATGCTACAACTTTTTTCGATTTTTTTTCGTCAGAGTTCGATTACCCTAAACGAATATGGCGGCAGCTCCACTTTGAACACGTCCTTGTCGAGCTTGCCCGTCTTGCCGCTCTTCACTTCCACTCGCTCCTGTCCAGGCTTTCCGCTGAAGCCCTCGAATGGTCGGTCGGCGCTGATTTCCATTCCTGTGACATCAAGTGCGAGAGCCACCGGCAGTGTGTTCACCACCTTGAGATAGCCCTTTCCCGTCTTGGTGTCGCATACGATAGAGGCAGCCACTCGTCGCTGTGCGTCCTCGGGCAGTCCGTCGATGTAAGAGTCGAGATAGTGAGTGCCCGAATATTTCGAGAAGAGTCGTTGTGTATGATAACTCGGAGTGAGTTCGATGGTCTCGTTGTCGAAGTATATCATGTCGGGATTCCAGTTCTGATGCTTCTTGTGGCAGAGCATCGGTGCATACGAAGTCATCTCCACCACATCGCCGTTGCGCTCGATACCGCACAGATGCAGAGCCTCTGCCAGTGCGCAGTCGATATTGCCGTGAGCGCTTCGGGCGGCATATTCGCCGAGATAGACCTTCGGTCCCTTGCGGTCGTAGTTGTCATAGTAGTCCTGATTGTTGACAAACCATCCCACGCTCTCGTAGTAGTGCTCGTCCACGAGGTCGATGATGTCCTGATGTTCGAATGCGAAGAGCCAACCCTCGATATAGTCGGACGACGGAGTGTGGAACGGTCCTGCCGTGCCGCATATCTGTATCTCGGGATATTTCTCGCGTATGGCTCGGCATATCATCGAGAATCTATCCTCAAATGCCGTCGAGATGATGTCCTCGTTGCCGATGCCGATGTATTTGAGATTGAATGGCGCGGGATGTCCTGCCTCGGCTCTCATCTTCGCCCACTTGCTTGTGGCCGGATCGCCGTTGGCCCACTCTATCATGTCGAGAATCTCCTGTATATAAGCAGACATTTCGTCCATAGGTATTCCGCCTTGCTGTCCGCCATATCCGTTGGCGTCGGGAGCGGAGTTCTGACACGGCACACCGGCAGCGAGCACGG
The DNA here is from genome assembly GCA_004561555.1 of bacterium. Classification (GTDB taxonomy): domain Bacteria; phylum Bacteroidota; class Bacteroidia; order Bacteroidales; family Muribaculaceae; genus Limisoma. The sequence goes on along the minus strand of SFVH01000045.1, from coordinate 7,250 downwards.
GCAGCGGTTCGGCACCGATGTCCTCGCAGAACTGGAAGTATTCGTAGAATCCCAGTCCGCGCGTCTGATGATAATTCCATATATTGCGGTCGGGCGTGCGATCCTGAAGCGGTCCGACGGTGTGTTTCCACCTATATATATTATCCAGTCCGTCGCCGTGGCTCATGCAGCCTCCGGGGAATCTCACAAACTTCGGTTGCAGGTCGGCAATCGTCTGTGCGAGATCGGCACGCAGTCCGTTCTTCCTTCCCTTGAAAGTCTTCTGTGGGAACAGGCTGATCATGTCAACGAGCGCGGATTTCTTGCCCTCAGCCACAAGCATCAGTTTAGCGGCAGAGGCGGATTCCGACGCTGTGAGCGTTGCTGAATATTTCACCCATTCCTTGCCTTTGGCTTCAATTCTCGCTCTCGCCAGCACACGGTTGCCATCCACGAGCGCAACGACAAACGACTTAGCCGACGATGGTTTTACATACATACTGAAGTCGTATTTCTCGCCAGCCTTGAGCGCCATTCCGTCCCATCCCTCGTTGTAGAGTGTGTCGGCAGCGATGCTGAGCGCATGTGGATTCTGCTGACTGAGCGGCGACGAGGTGACGATCTTTGGCTGCTTGCCCGATGCCAGTTGCCATGCTGTGAAGGCGTTCCATCCGCTGTGGTCGGCAGGCGTGTATTCGAAGTCGCGGTTTTGCACCATCTCGGCATACAGTCCACCGTCGGCGGCATAGCTGATGTCCTCGAAGAAAATCCCGATGAGCTTGTCGCTTATCTTCTTTTCGCCGAAGACGTTGATGTTAAGCTTTGCCTTAGCCTTGCCAGCGGCTATGAGCGATGCATATCGCTTGGAATCGCCGGCGAAGTCCTCCGCCCATTTGGCATTGTTGTCGGCTTGCTTGGCAAAGTATGCCTTGATACCGCTAAGAGTCTCTCCGTTATCATTGATAGTCAGTATGTTGCCTACAAATTCCTTATTCCCCACTTTAGCTCTTGCCCTCTTTTTGTCGGCAATGGCATATTCGTCGGCAGTTGCAGGCACATCGGGGGTGAAATGCCTGAAGTTGGCGTCGGTGGTCGTCTTGCGATACTTGTCGTCCTTTGTGCGATACACCACGTCGTATTTCCCTGCTCCCTTTGCCACAATCACCGGTGCCAACACTCCCTGATGACTCATGCGGGGATAGTCCTGCGGTCGCCATGTGACGAGATTGCGACTGTAGGCCACAGCGAAACACGGAGCCACATCGTTCACCTGGAAGACGGCAGCATATCCGCCCTCGTCGAGCGCGATGGCAAATTCGGAGTACATTTTTTTGTCGGCTCCCCATCGGGCATAGTCCGACTGGAATATCTGTCCGATATTGAAAAATGCGGTAGCTCTCTCGTCGGCAGCATAAGCCACATGCACGCCTTGGTCGATGGCAGGCGAATAGAGGAACACCTTGTCGGCAGCTTCCGACATAAGTGCTGCGACGGCGAGCGTCGCTGATAAGATTATTTTCTTCATTCTCTTTTTTTAATTAGATGTTAGTAAAGTTAGATTTTGAGGACAAAGTTAAGGCTAAAAAACGGAAAATAGGGCGATTTTGCGTTAATTTTGGTTAAGTCAGGAAAAAAAGAAGCAATTATTCCCCATAAAACAAAAAAAAATAGTAATTTCGCAAATGATAATCTATAATAACCGACTAAAAAAGATGTTAATGACCAATAAAATAGCCAAGAAGATTGCTGCCAAGATTTCACTTGTGGCAGTATTAGTCATCGGAGCCGTCGAGGGCGCCGAGGGCCAAACCATGCACGCGTCGCAGTCCCACTACTCCACCGACGATGGCCTGTGCAGCAATGCCGTCGCCAATATTATCCAGGACGACTACGGATATATATGGATAGGCACATGGAACGGACTGTCGAGATTCGACGGATTCAATTTCTTCAACTATAAGACGGGCGGCCAGTCGAAGGTGCCGCTGCTTCACAACCGCATCACAGAGCTTGTCAACGACCAATGGCAGAACATATGGATGAGGATGTATGACGGTCGCGTGTTTATGCTCGAACGTCAGAAGGACCGCATTGTCAATCCTCTTGCCAACGTGAAGGGCCACGAGATGCTAAAGACCCAGAACACCCTGTCGATAACGTCGAAGGGCGAGGTGATTGCTATCATGAAGGGTGTGGGAATATACAAGATGAAATACACGAAAAATGGTTTCCAGAACGAACTGATTACCACGGGACAGCTCAAGCCGACAGTAGTGGTCGAGGGTTACAAGGGCGACCTTTGGGTGGGCACCGACAAGGGAGTGCGCCGACTGACGGCCAACCACGAGTCGCTGAGTCAGAATGCCCTTTTGGGCGAGGAGAGCATCACGGCGATGTATTCCAATGGCTACAACGTGTATGTCGGCACCAAGTCGGGCAGAATTTTCGAATGTGCCTACGGTCAGGAGCCGCGACTCATCAAGGACACCGGCAAAACCATCAACTCCATCTTCCGCGACAGCTACGGCACAATATGGATATCCACCGGCGGCCAAGGCATCACGCGCATCAACGAGAAGACGGGCGACATGAAGGAGTTCACGCAAGTGGTGCTAGTGCCCGAATACGACGTGACGGGAGTGAAGGTGTCGGAAGTGGCGGGCACGGTGTGGCTGACTATGAGCCACGGCGGATTCGGATATTACAACCGCGCCACCGACGAGGTGGAGTATTTCCACAACAATCCCTACAACACATGGGACTTGTCGAACACCGTGGCAGCCTATCTCGCCCTGCCCGAGGGAGTGGTGTTTGAATCCACCAGCCGCAAGGGACTTGAGAAACTCGAGATACAGAAGCGCAACATCGAGAGGCGCAAACTATTTGACGACAGTGCCATAGAGAACAACGAGAACGAGACGCGCGCCATGTACTACGACGCCCACTACAATGTGATGCTGATAGGCAACAAGAAGGGCTCGCTCATCATCACCGACGGCACCAACAAGACCATCGTCAGAGGCGAGGACAAGGGAATGCCCTTCGGCCGAATATACGGAATAATGAAAGACCGCCACGGCGACTTCTGGATAAGCACCAAGGGCAACGGACTCTTCCGCCTGTCGCCCCGCGCCAAGAACGGCGGCTACGGGGCATTGTGCGCCGGCGGCTTCGACATCACCAACTATCGCAACAATCCAGGCGACAAATACAGCATCAGCAGTGACCTCGTGTATAAAGCCATCGAGGACAAATACGGCAACATCTGGGTGGCGACCTACGGAGGCGGTGTCAACGTGATAAAGCGCGATAAGGACGGGCGCTGCCTCTTCCTCAACTGCAACAACGTGATGAAGAGCTATCCCAACGACTCATATCTGAAGATGCGCACTGTCGCCCTCGACAAATACGGTCGCGTATGGGCAGGCTCGTCCGACGGTATTCTGGTGATGTCGTATTACAACAACAAGGTGAAAATACAAGTTGTGGCCGACAATGAGGATGAACTCGACAATCTTCAGAGCAAGGATGTAGTGTGTATAGCGTGCGCCCACAACGGCCAGATGTGGGTGGGCACCAACGGCGGCGGTCTTTCGCGTTGCGACGACTATGGTCAAGGTGTGTATGTATTCGACACATTCGGCAGTGAGGACGGTCTGCCATCCGAGGAGATCAAGAGCATCACCTTCGACGAGCGCGGCAACGTGTGGTTTGCCACCGACCATATCCTGTGCTCCTTCGATGTGCGCAAGCAGATATTCAGCACGTTCACCATGCTTGACGGTGTTGACGACACACTGTGCTCCGAGGATGCGGCCATCACTCTGCCCAACGGCAAGATACTCTTTGGCACGCTCAACGGCTACTACATCGTTGACCGCAGCAAACTGGTGAGCGCCAACGGCTCGGTGATGCGGCTGCGTATCACCGACTTCATGATCAACGGCGAGATACAGTCGCCACGCTTCTCCCATAATTTCGACTATTACGTGCCCGACTCTCGCGAGGTGGAATTGCCCGACCACGACGACGAGTTCTCCATCCGCTTTGCCTCGCTCAACTATCAGTTGCAGCACCGCATTCACTATCAGTATATGCTTGAGGGATATGAGGAAGACTGGCACAATGCCGACAAGAGCCGCACTGCCACCTACAGCGATTTGCCTGCCGGCACATACGAGTTCAAGGTGAGGGCATTCCTGCTGGAATCGCCCGACAAGTATGACATCAAGACGCTGAAGGTGGTTGTGCCCCAGCATTTCCTGCTCTCCGAGAGTGCTTTGTGGATTTACATGATTCTTGCCGCCGTGATTGCCATCACCTTATTATATATAAAGGAGGAGCGCCGTCGCAAGATAGAACGCGAGTATCAGGAGGAGCTCAAGGGCTATGCCGACTCTGATGGCACGGATGATGATTCTTCTACTGAGGCTTCTTCTGCTGATGCTTCGGGTTCGGCGGATAAGGCTTCGAATAAGGCTTCGGACGAGGAAGAGGTGATCGAGGAGGCTGAGATCATCGAGGATTGATTCTCTTTCAGACCACAGATGTTTTTTTAGACCACAGATTAACACAGATTGGCACAGATTAAGAGCCAAAGGCTCTGATTAGGATGATGATTGATTGATGATTATTGATGATTGATGATTGATATATTTTAGGCACGGATGGACACAGCTTTTTCAAAGACACGGCTGGGCTGCGCGATGGAAATGGCTTTATTTGCATAAATCACGAAGTGCCGTGGGATATCAATGCGGAGCCAAGCCGTGTCTTTTTAAAAAAAGCCGTGGATTTCCGTGCCAAAAAGAAAAATCTGTGATAATCAAAATATCTTTAGATATTAAATAAATCTGTGTTAATCTGTGATAATCTGTGGACAATAAAAAAACTCTGTGGATAAAAAGGAATCTGTGATAATCCAATAAAATTATTCATCTGTGGAAATCTGTGGATAAACAAGAAATCTGTGGAGAAAAAATTTGGAGATTTCAGAAAATCTTCGTACCTTTGCACCGACAAAAGGAAAAAAGGAATACGGGTCGTATCGGTTAGATCGGGATACTCATCAAAAAAATACCGAAAACAGGGACCGTTTCACTTGTCAATGGCGGGCCACATCCTTGGAGCAGGACAGCAGCAATGCCGGTGGATTACAACGACGGTGAGCACCCTAATCTTATGCAAATAGGAGTTTTCATCACAATCACGATACGACCCTTTTTTATATTCTTTTCCCCCTTTGTGAATATAAAAGTGATAACAGGTAATAATAATTATTTTTTATAGATTATGTTTTCTGGAATAGTAGAGGAATTTGCAACCGTAGTGGATGTGAAGCACGACAGGGAGAACATCGACTTCTCGCTGCGCTGCTCGTTCTGCGACGAACTGAAAATCGACCAGAGCGTGGCTCACAACGGTGTGTGCCTGACAGTGGTGAAGATTGAAGACGGAGTATATACCGTGACTGCGATGAAGGAGACGCTCTATCGCAGCAACTTGGGCATGCTGAAAGTGGGCGACAAGGTGAACGTGGAGCGCTCGATGCTGATGAACGGCCGACTCGACGGGCACATCGTTCAGGGGCACGTGGATTGCACAGCACAGTGCACAGCCATCGAGGATGCCGACGGCAGCAAGTATTTCACATTCGAATATCGCATTGCGCCCGAAATGGCGAGCAAAGGCTACTTCACTGTCGAAAAGGGCAGCGTGACGGTCAACGGCGTGTCGCTCACGGTGTGCAATCCCCACGGCAACGCCTTCCAGGTGGCTATTATCCCCTACACACTCGAGCACACCAATTTCCAAGACATCCAAGTAGGTTCGACGGTGAACATCGAGTTTGACATCCTCGGGAAATACATCGCACGACTGCAGAGCCTGTGATTTTTTTATAAACACAGAGGCTCAGAGTCACAGAGTTTTTTTCTCTCTGTATCTTCAGAAAACTTAATATTATTCTCTGTGCCTCTGTGTCTCTGTGTTTAAATAAAAGCTTTCCTTACTCAATCACTCCCTTCTTCATGTTGAGGTCGGTGATTTTTCCGGCAGCCGACACCTTCGCGCTCACCTTATACGAGCAGAAGGTCTCCTTCGACTTGTCGGTGCGCTCAATCTTCTCGTCCACCGAGAAATCCACTGCATAACTGCAATCGTCGGTGCCGAGGTCGATTTTCTCAATCTTCCAGTCGTTGTTCATGCGGAATGTGATTGATGATATGTCCTCGGGCTTGTGAATGCGGTGCATATATGAGATGACATCCATCTTGGTGGCTCCCGCCTTGTGCAGAAAACTGTTGAGCACCACGTCGATAGTCATCGTCAGGTCGTCTTCGTCGTTGGCACCCAATGCCATGAAGAACGCCGTCAGCACGTTGGTCACCTTCAGTTTCTCCTCGTCATTCAGTGCCGTCTTTGCCTTCTGCTCAATCTTGGCGTTGGCCTCGTCGATATGCTCGCCGTCGGGATGCGCCAAGGCATATTTCTGATATGCGTCGGCATTGTCGGCCTTCACTGCCACGGTCCAGTCGATGGAGTCGATCTTCAGTAGAGCCTCGGTATTGTGGATGCTGTTGGGATATGTTCTGAGATAGTTCTCGAATGCCATGCGTGAGTTATTCACGAGGGCATCGCTCCAGTCGGTCTCGCCCTTGCGCAGTATGGCGAGATGTGCCATCACCGAGTCGCGATGAGCCTGTGGTGCATCGGCATACATGTCGAGATAGTTCTCCATGATGGCAGGCTCGTTGCACGCCATTGCGTTCTCATAAGCCTCCATCTCGTTGTCGCTTTCCACATTATTATAATAATAGAATCCCACAGCCACTATCGCCAGGGCTATCACTGCCGCCGTAATGATTATCGGCGCGCGGTTGCTCTTGCGTGGTTTTGCCGCGATAGTCACTCCGCAATGCGGACACACAGCGGCCTTGTCGCTCACTTGCCGGCCGCACTCAGGACAATTAATCAATGCCATTTTTCTTTCTTATTTTATAAAAAAATTATTTATGTCTAAATCTTATCTCTTTCAATCCGTGCTGCCCCATGAATCGGCTCTTGTCGATATATCCCGACACGCCCACTATGCGCCCCTTGCCCGTGTATTGCCACAGGGTGAAGTCGCGCTCGTCGGCCAACACTGGTTCGCGCACAGTGTATTGGGCTATCATCAGCTGATAGTCGTTCACCTTGCCCTGCAGGTATTTGTTGTAGAAATTCGTACCCGTATATAGCAGTGGTTTCTGCTTGTAGGCTTCCTCCACGAG
>SFVH01000013.1 GCA_004561555.1 bacterium | reverse complement strand
CCAAAAATTTTTCAGATTGACTTCAATCATCGAAACGGCATTGTCTTCCCAATACACTTCAACGGGCTGTTCTCGATATTGCAATTCTTCCATCAATTCTTGTGTAGTCTTTTCCATTCTCTATAATCCCCTCTGCCGAGTGTGTACTGTCGGTTATCTCAAAAATAAAGAAAAGCGACCGCAAACAGCATAAAAGAGTTGCTTTCTTTATGTTATTTTAAAGCAATCTTATATTAAAAATACTCAAAAAACCGATAATTGTCAATATGCGTTTCGGAAATTCTCACAAAAAATGTAAAAAAATGTCAAAAAATTGAAAAGTTACAAATTTTTTAAGATTTTTTGCAAATTGTACCCTAATAGAGAATAGCATGAACTTTGAAAATCAGTATAATTAAGAATAGTATTTTCGCGTTTTTAGATTTTGAGATAGGGAAACGAAACGCAGATCCGAAAGGGAATACGCGAATGCTTCCGGAGGATAGAAATGAATTATATGATTTCCTTTGTCTGCGGGGATCATCATACGCAGCGTAAACTGACGGAGAACGGTGAAATTACAGTCGGTTCTTCTAAGAAAGATACGATTTTTTGCCAACAGTATAAGGCTGAACAAATTTCAGTGAAGAGCAGAAACGGTGCAGTGAATATTGAGTGTAAAAAACCGCTGACATTTTCGCAACGGGGCATTTCCGCTGCCGGAATTTATATGGTGGATTCCGCTGAAAATGCCCAAATTATTGTGGATGCGGAAAAAGGCGATTGGACAAAAGCCATTACACTGCCGCACAATGGCACCATTACTGTGGGCAGAAACCAAAAAAACAATCTTATCTTACGCAATCCAATGGTGTCCGGTACACATTTTGCCATCAGCCGCGAGGCAGGTGTCTACTATATTGAGGATCGAAACAGTACCAATGGGACCTTTTTGAACGGGTTGCGCGTAACGCGCAGCAAACTGGAATCCGGCGACACGGTGTCCGTTTTAAATTATACCGTCACCTTGAAAAGCGGCAGTTTATATTTCGGCAATGTTGGCGGCGATTTGCAGGTGGTTTCCCTGCCGGAAAATGACGCCAATATAAAAGGGCCGAGTTACCGTCAAGGGGATAAGCCGATATACAGGCGTTCGCCCCGTACGCAAGAGGAAATGCCGCATGACGATATTGTTTTGGCGGCGCCGCCCTCCAAAGGCCAGCGGTATAAAGCACCGCGCGGGATGGCAAGTTCGTTAATCGGCTCTGCCGCAATGTTCGGCAGCAGTATGATGATGGGGGCAATGTCTCCGGCAATGTTGGCGGCGCGTTCCGCGATGCTGGTGATGCCCGCGACCAATATTATTTCACAGCGCTCCGGTAACAAGCGAAATAAAAAAGAAGCAGAAGAGTATGAACGCGAGCGCGCAGAACGCTTTGGAAATTATTTGGCAGAACAGCGCTCACGGATTCAATCCGTTGCGCAGCAACAGAAAAAAATTATTACCGATGAAAATCCGGCACCGTCCGATTGTGTGGATATTGCACGAACTTTGCGCCGTAATTTGTGGGAAAGAATGCCCGCAGACCGTGACTTTTTAGATGTGCGGTTGGGGATGGGCTATGAGCCGCTTTGCGTTTCTGTAAAAGACCGCGGCGAGGCATACGGTGTGGAAATGGAAGACGATGACGAGAAAGAATTTGCCGCAATGCTTGTGGAGGAGTCTAAACTCGTTGACAATATTCCCGTCCGTGTGTCCCTCGGCAAAGACACAACCGTCGGGGTTATCGGTGCGCGCCAACGCGTAATTCGGCAGGTCAAAAATATGCTGATGGAATTGACAACCATGCATTGTAGTGATGAGGTGCGGATTGTCGGCATTTTTGATGAAGAAGAAAAAGCGGAATGGGAAAGTCTGCGGTGGCTTCCGCATATTTGGGACGATAACCGACAAACTCGTTTTTTGGCGTTTGACAAGGAATCGGCGCACGCGCTTTGCGAAAGCTTTAACGATATGCTGAAAAGCCGCAAGCGGGATTTGAAGGATTCCATCAGCCGAAAGGCTTCGTTGCCGATTCCGTATTATATTTTCGTTCTCGGCTCCAAGGCATATATGGAAGACGAGGAAATTATGCAGAATCTTCTGCTCAACCGCCCGGAAATGGGCGTGACCTCGCTGTTTTTGTTTGACGATATTTACAGCCTGCCGAACAACTGCAACTATATCATCGAAATGCAGGATAATCCCGTGGCCTATTGGCGCGATAAGGTGAACAGCAAGTTTATTTTTACGGCAGACAGTTTAGACACCGGTGCCTTCGACTATTTTGCAAGGCGTTTGGCGTCGATTGAACTGATTGGGTTTTCCACGCAGGCAGATATTCCCGAAAGTGTGACCTTTTTGCAAGGGTATGGCGTACATACCTTGGAACAGTTGCAGGTTTTACAGCGTTGGGAACAGGGAAAACCGTATGAGTCTTTGGCGGCGCCGATCGGGGTGCTCGCAGGAGAAAAGACCTTTTGTTTGGATATTCACGAACGCGCACACGGCCCGCACGGCTTAGTGGCGGGGACAACGGGTTCGGGCAAAAGTGAACTGTTGCAGACTTGGATTTTATCGATGTGCGTTTGCTTTCACCCGTATGATGTTGCGTTTGTTTTGATTGACTACAAAGGCGGCGGTATGGCGAACTTGTTGGAGGGCTTGCCGCATGTTGTCGGAAAAATTACCAATATCGGGTCGAATATTAAGCGTTCGCTGGTGTCGTTGGAAAGCGAAATCAAACGGCGCCTCAGTATTTTTGCACAGTACGATGTGAGCCACATTAACAAATATCAAAAACTGTTTAATGAGGGAAAAGCCTCTCAACCGCTGCCGCACTTGATTATTGTGGCGGATGAATTTGCCGAATTGAAAAAGGAAGAACCCGACTTTATGGCGGGGCTTATCAGTGCGTCGCGCGTCGGTCGAAGCCTCGGTATACATTTGGTGCTTGCGACGCAAAAACCCAGCGGCGTGGTCGATGACCAAATTTGGAGTAACTCCCGCTTTAAACTTTGCTTGAAAGTGCAGGATGCGGGCGACAGCCGTGAAATGATTAAAAAACCTGATGCGGCGATGATTACACAGCCCGGGCGTTGCTATGTGCAGGTCGGTATGGACGAAGTGTTTGAGTTGTTCCAATCCTATTGGAGCGGCGCGGCATACGACCCGACCAATACGGGCGCGGCAAAGCAAGGCAATCAGGTGCGCATTGTGGAATGGAGCGGGCGGCGTATTAACACCGTCAAAGAGAATAAAAAGAAACAGGCGCAAGAGGAAGAGATTACCGCGCTTGTAAAATACATCAAGCAGGTAGCCGATGCAAACGGCATTGACGAAGTGCCCGGCCCGTGGTTGCCCGATTTGGAGGAACTTTTGCCGTTACAGACCGTTACCGAGGGCTTTGGCTTTGACGGTGCGCAATGGGGCGCGTCACCGGAATGGCTGAAAGTGCCTGTAGGTATGTACGATGCGCCCGCGCGGCAGGAACAGGGCGTTATGTATATGGATTTTTCCACGGAGGGGCATTACGGCATTTACGGCGCGCCCGGCACGGGAAAAACCACATTTTTGAAAACCATGATTTGCTCGATTGCACGCTGCTACACCCCGGAGGATGTCAATATTTATATTTTGGACTGCGGCGGTTGGAGCCTGAGCGTTTTTGCGGATTTGCCGCATGTCGGCGGCATTGCCTTGGATACGGAAGAGGAAAAATTCAGTAAATTTGCCCAACTGATGGCAGGGGAAATCGAAGCACGCAAGCGCGCCTTTTTGAAATATGCGGTCGGTTCGCTCGGTGCATACCGTCAGGTGGCAAAAGAGGATAAAATACCCGCGATTGTGGTTGCCGTGGACGGGATTGTCTCTATGTTTGAACTGTACCCCGATATGGAGGACATTTTCATTCGTTTGGCAAGCCAAGGCGCAACCTACGGTATCTATTTGGTTTATACAGCCAACAGCACCTCCGGCGTAAAATTTAAGGTGTTGTCAAATATCAAAGGTGCCGTTGCCTATGAATTGACGGATAAAGGCGATTATCCGAGCATTGTCGGTCGGTTGGAGGGGATGTCGTTACCGAAAATTGCGGGGCGTGCCTTCTTCAAGAGCGCACCGCCGTTGGAATTCCAAACCGCAATGTATGCCGACGGTGAAAATGATATGGAACGCGCAGAGAATGTGAAGCAATTCTGCACGGAATTGGCACAACATTGGGACGGCGCGTTGCCGAAACCCATCCCCGTCATGGGCGAAAGTGTTTCGGTCGTCTCTATGGAAAAAGCATACAAACGGCGAAATGCGGTGCCGCTCGGCAGCAAATTCTCCGATATTTCCCCGGCCTATGCGGATTTGCAAAAATTCTATACCTATATGATTACCGGCGGCGTCGGCGTCGGAAAAAGTCGATTGCTCTATAATATCTACACCGTTTTACGGCAAAAAGACGAAAATCAGATTTTCATTTTTGACAGCGAAAAGGCGACTTTTTCCGGCGTGCGCGAAACGGTCTATGCCTATGCAGAACCGCATGACGGCGAAGCGGTCAAAGCGGCGTTGGATGAAATCGTGGAAATGCTTAACGCGCGTAAACGCGCACAAAAAGCCGCACGCGCTGAGGAAGAAGGCGCTTTTGACGAGGTACAATTCATCACGCGTGAAAAGCAAATTTGCATATTGATTGACGACCTGAACGAATTTATTGAAACCGTGGAAAATGAGCAGAAAAATACAATGGAACGCATTGCGCGTTTGGCGGACAATCTCGGTGTGATTTTATTTGCCGCTGTGCGAAGCAGCGATTTGGCGCGCTTAAACGAAATCGAAAGTCTGACGCGTGTTTTGGTCGGACGGCAGAATGCCTTGGCAATCGGCGGCACCGTCGGGCAGTATCCGATGTTCCAGAACAATATGAAATACAGCGAACGCGATACCGATTGCGGCGAGGGCAACGGCTGGGCATATTTTAACGGTGCGTGTGAACGCATAAAGATTATGAGTTGACGGAGTGTCCGATATGGCGAAGTTTGTTTTAGACCCCGAACGAATGGAAGCGGCAACAGACATTCTCTACCGCACCAAAAACAATGCGGAAGAGATGCTGTACCGTGCAAAAAAATTGCAGAATGAAATTGCAGAGGATTTAGAACTGCAAGCGGCTTTGGAATATCCGCAAATTGCCGAGGGCTTGGAAAATGCGCTGCATACCGCGACACATGCCTTTGCATTGTTAGAGGAGTTGTCTTACCGTACCAATACAGTTGTGTCGCGGTTTGCGGAAATCGAAAATGAAAACAAAAACCGTATTGCCGCCTTGGCCCTTGTGCAAAAGTATCTTGCAGATTCCACCGGCAGTACGGTTGCCGCGGTGGCTGCGGCCGGTGCGGAAATCAGTGATACCGTTACACAGTCTAAGGCGGTCGAACAGTTGGTGCAGGGCGCCTACGAGAATTTAGAGGTTGCAAATCTTGCCGCATATTTAAAAGTCCTGTCCGAGGATTATCAGGTTGAAACCGTACAAATTGCAGATTTACAGCAAGGGGAATAATCCGATGGCACGAAAAAAGACTGCACACATTCCGTATCAACAGTTTGTTCCATGTATTGACCGTAAGGAGAAGAACGCATATATGCTGCACGCAGATACTTGTAAATATTGCGGGAAACGCATTGCGCAGACCGAGTATGCCTTACGGCTGCAAACGGAAGTTCTTGCACAGTTTGCGCCGGTCGGCGAGGCAATGCGTCTGTTTCCCCTGACGGAAAAGGAACTCTGTGTTGCAGCCGCTTTGTGCGGGTATCAAAGCCTTTACGGCGTCAAGCAATCCCGAAACGCCAAAAAAAATATTACAGAGTCGGTCAAAAAAGCATTACAGAATTTAGAAAAAATGCGCGCGGCGGAGATTTCCGTCAGCGGTGAAGCGAAAATTGACGCACAATTAGCCGCTTGTCTGCGCACCTATTGCGAGACACCGCAACTGACGGTTTACAAAATCCATTCTCCTTCCTACGGAAAGCATACCTTTTACTGCACGGCGGATTCCGAACAAGCGGTAGTGCTTGTGAAAACCCAACATACGCAATATGCTTTATTTCAATTGAACAGCGCGGAGCGAATTCAGGCAAAGAACCCGCAAAACGAAATTCGGCTGTCGAAAGCTGTCTTTTTGCAAGCGCGTGCACAAATCGAAGCGTTTGATACCGAAAAAGCACAGTCGGTTTTGTCCGAATACGGGCTGACATCGGCAGAAAGTGCAGTTGTTCTTGCGGTGCTCTTGCAGAATGCATCTGTATGTATGTGTAATACATACGATACAAAATCAGGGCAGTTGCAACTAAGGGACAGCCGCGTGCTCGCAGAAACCGATGCGGGCACGGCAGAAATTCAATTTACAGATATGTGAGGCGCAGTATGGCAAAGATTATTGTGACGGTTTCAGATAAATTCGGACGGTTTTCTTACGATTTGGAAATGCCCGACGATGTGCCGTGTCAAAAACTGCTCGGCGATATTATTCAAACCGTCAGCCACTATAACAACGGGATTTTTTTTCATCCCAACCGTACAAAACTGACATCGGAGAAACTCGGCAGGGCATTGCGGCCGGAGGAAAACTTGGAAACGGCCGGCATTTGGTCGGGTGATAAACTGACTATCGGGTGAGGGAAAGCATATGACCAATGAATTACTGCTGTCGGATATGTTAAATCACTATTCGTTAAAGTTGACAGAGATTACGGATTTGCTGACCGAGGTGATGCAGGGCTTGAAAAATACAGGCCTTGTATTGGAGGACAGCTGGCGCGGGTTTTCGGCAAATGCGTTTGCCGAAAAAATGGTGGAAATTCAACGCGGCTTTCAAAAAAGCGCAGAGGATTTTTCCAAATTGACTGTATTGTTCAATACGGTCAAAAATGCCGCATTAGAGGCAGAAGCCGAGGCGGCGCAGGCGGTGTTGGAAGGCAATCTTGTCACCGCCGCAGAGGATTGATGTTTCGCCGTAAGGCTGAACATAAATATATTTTTATAGGAGGACAAACACTATGGCACTCATTCAAGTAACCCCGGAATTGCTGAGAGGGAAATCCACCGAACTCAGAGGTCTCAAACAGCAGCATGATGACGCAATGACCAGAATGCGTACTTTGATGCAAGGGCTCAACGAGATTTGGAAAGGTACTGCACAGGATGCGTTGCTTGCAAAGTATGAAAGCATGCAGGGCACTTTTGCAAACTTCTCCGAAATGTTGGATGACTATGCAAAACTGATGGATACCGCTGCAACGCAGTTGGAAACCACCGACAGCCAGTTGGCAACCACGATGAACAACTTTGGTTGATTCCATCGAAATATCCCGGCGGAGTTTTCCGCCGGGATATGGGAATAAATTTCGGAAAAAGCAGTACACAGCGTACTTCTTTTTCGGCAATTTATTGGTTGAGGTGATTGTATGACAATGGAGTCCGATTATGATGCGATGTTGGCTTCTGTCCATGAAATGCAAAGTTATATCTCTGTTATGCAGAAAACCATGGCGGAAACGGAACAGTTGGTATATGCTATGGCAGGCGATTGGCAAGGCGAGGCCGGTATAGCCTGTGCGGCACAAATTGTTGGGTTAAAACGGCAATTTTCGGAAATTTTGAATTTTACGAAGGATTTGTCGGATGCAATGTATGATTTCGCGCAGAAATATCGAGATTTGGACTTATCTATAAAGCATGAGCTTGAAAATATATAAAGCAGAGACGGAGGAATCTTATGCAAAACACAGTAGAAATATCCTATGACGCATTGTATTATTTGGCACAACTGATGCAAGCGGAATATATGGATTATGATTACTTTAAATTGGTTGGAGATATTGAGACAAACTACGATTTATTTGCCAAGCAAGCGGCGGAATCTTTACAAAACAGCGGTCTTTTAACGGAGGATTTCAGCGGAGAATTAGAATTGGACGAAACTTTAAGACAAATTGCAACGCCCTTGTTTTTCGGCAATGCGGAGTCAAGTTTAGACTTGATTTTACAAGGCGAAACCGTATCACACAGTTTGTATAAATTCCATTTTTATCAAAATCAAGTGACAAGAGCTACCTTTTTAGACGGAAAGGTTCGATTAGAAGCTTGGGATTCCTTTGAAGAACTGTATGCGGATATTCTTCGCAATACAGTTGCGGGAAGTGAAGAATCTCTTGCCGCACCGATTGAACCGGAGAAAATGGATAAAATTATGATTTTAAAATGCACAAATGCAGGTGCGCCGCTTCCGATTGTCGCTTTTTGCGTGTATAACGGCGGAGTATACAAAATGGAGGGGGAATCCTTACTCGCTGTTGCACCGGAGACTTTCCGAGATGAGGCTATCCGTATTTTAGAGATGAAGGGAGTTTAAATCTATGGCATATCGTGATGCAAACGGAAATATTACGATTGACGAAAATGAAGCGAAACGGGATATTTCCCGCTTACAAAATGTTTCCGAAGTTTTGAAAGACGCCGATTATCGCCTGCAACATATTTTAATCACGGCAACAGAAAGCAGTGGATTAATCGCACACAGTATTGAGGGGACAGCGGCAAGCTTACGCAGAGAAATTCAAGGCTTACAAAACGGGATTCAAGACCAAATTCGCCGGATTAGAGTAACGGTAAGAAAATATCAGGAAGTAGATGCAAAATTGAAAGAAACAATTGCTTCCGGCGGCGGGTTTCGTTAAGACGAAATAATTTGGATAGGAGGAAGTTTATATGGCATTGATTTCTATAGATTTTACGGGATTAGAAGCAAATGCACGGGAATTACGGTCTTTGATTACACAATTAGAGACGCAGCAACATGCAACGGAAGCGTTAATCGAACAGATTATACCGTCTTGGACAGGCGCTGCCAGTGAGGTTTTTATCAAACGACTGCAAGAGCAAATGGAAAAATCGCAAAAATTGATTGATGTGTTGTACGAGTATTTATCCTATATCAATTCGGCAAAAGATAAATTCTCAAATTTAGAAAGAACAATTTCATCAATTATCCGAGCGGTTATCAATTAAAAGGGAGGCGTTATTATGGCAGACAAGCTGGTGTTGGATACGAACAAGATCAAGAATGTAGCCTATCAAGCCGGGCAAGCCAACGCGCGTATTACCGATGCGGAAGCACAGTTAAATCAAATCCGCAACCATACGAATTGGAAATGCCGTGAAAAATATATGTTAAACAGCAACGCCGAAGCGTTGAAAAGCAAAATCCATAGATTACAGGATAAATCCGAGGCGTTTTATCACGCAATGAATAATGCAGCAAATGCTTTGGAAAGCGCCGAGAACGAAATATCAGGATTATTTAAAGAGGTTGAAGACCTTATCGGCAATGTGTTGAGTGGAACTGTCGTGCCGGCAGCATCTGTAGTGGGGCAATTAAAAGATGTGGTAACAAAAATTACCTCTAAAATTATACAGCCGGCACCATGGCAGCAGATTAACGATATTTGGAATCACATTCAAATTGTCGGGATGGACAGTCTTACCAACAATGCGGAAGGCAATTTTTCTGCCGGCGGCGGAAGCGGCGCATTCGGCAGCGGCGGCGGTGGCGGCGGTAGCCGATGAAAACTATGAATAAACGGAAGTGAGCATGATGAGCGGAAATCAAACCATAAAACTCACCCCGCAAGAACTGCGCGCTCAAAGCCAAGCGTTAGAACAAATCAGCGAACAGTATCGTTCCGTCTTGCGCAATACCGATCGTGTTCTAAAACGAGTGAACAGCAATTGGAGTTATCGTCTGGCAAACAATTTTGCAACAAAAATTCATTCTGTTTCCAAGGCGTCCGAGAATTTGGTGACTATGCTGGCGCAATCAGCGGAGGCAGCGCGGTCGGCCGGCGAATCGTTTACTACGGTGGATGCACAGTTGGCGAAATATGTCGGTGGAGGCAGTTCGACGTCCGGCGAAGGGCAAACGAATGTTGTAAATCCGGAAAAGCAAAAAGATTCTACACAAAAAGACAAATGGTACACCAAACTTTTTGAATTTTTTGGCGTTTTTGGCATCGCCGGGGCAACGACTGAATTTATTTTGAACGGTGCTTTCGGGGGCGACGAATTTGCAACCGGTAAATCTTTATTAGATTTAATCGGAAATGTTGCAAAAACCGGGGCAAAAATCTTTGACGGGAAAGAATTTCACCTATTAGGATTGAACTCAACTGTGGACGCAATCGGGTTTCGAAAAAATCTGGCGATGCAGCTTGAAAAATTTAAAATTAACAGCTCTAACAATTCTGTGAATCTTACGGGTGCGGAAAAAGTTGGAAATAACATTGCGGCAGTAGCAAAATGGGGCGGCGTTGCCTTAACCGGCGTAAGCAAATTTATTGGAAATTATGACGAATACAACGGCGATTTTAAAAACTGGAGAATGTATTTGGAGACGATCGGTGAAACGGCAGTCAGTGTTGGTACCGGCGTTTTGGCGACAGCAGCCGTCGGGGCGGTATTGGGCCCCGGCGCACCGGTTGTTTTGGTAGGCGCTATTGGGACCGGCGTTGTAATGGCAGCGAATTGGGCGGTTAAAGAAATCAGCGGAAAGGATCTTTCCGAACTGGTGTCCGATACGGTGATTGATGCGGTGCAAGGTGGAGTGAAAGCAATCGGTAACGGAATAAAAAGTGCAGGCAAAGCGATTGCCTCATGGTTTAAATAAGTGTTTGGAGGAAAACTTATGAATATCTCAGCATTACTTCCTATTGGGTCGGTAGTCTTATTAAAAAACGGTAAAAAACGTTTGATGATTATCGGTGTGAAACAAACGGATTTGCAAACAAATACGGAGTATGATTATCTGTCTGTACTATACCCCGAAGGATTTATCAATCCTGAAACAACCTTTTTCTTTAATCATGATGCGATAGATCATATATTCTTTTTGGGTATGAACGATGATGAAAGAACAGTGTTTTTAGAAAAGCTGACCACATATTACGACTCTGAACAAAAAGAATAGTTTTTGTGGAGGAAATGAAATATGGCAATGGATAAGACAATCAAACTTACCCCCGAATTGTTGAAAACGCAGGGGGAAAAGTTAGGCGCAATCAGTGATTCATACAGAACAACACTAAAACAGGTGGATCGCGTGCTGAAACGGGTTAACACGAATTGGAGCTATCGGCTGGCAAACAATTTCGGCACAAAAATTCATTCCGTTGCAAAATCGTCCGAAACATTGGTCACGCTTTTGGAGCAATCTTCGGCAGCAGCGATTAACGCAGGGGAATCCTTTTCGTCTATCGATTCGCAGTTGGCGAAATTTATCGGCGGAAACGCTGCAAATTCAAATGAAAGCAGCATAAAAACCGTTCCTACACAAAAGAATCCTTCCGCGCCGAAAATCAATTCGATAGCAGATTTATTGAATTATTTAGATAATATTTATGACAAAAATTTGACCGAAGAACAGCAAAAGCTTCTGGAAGCAACACTGAAAGAAGTATTTGGAGAAGATTTTGTAGATGTTATCAAAATATTGAAAAGAATTGTCCAAGGGAAATTTGATTGGAAAACAGGTATCGACACACTTTCCTTTGTATTTGGGCTGTTTGTTGAGAGCAATATATATTTAAACGCTGTTTGGACTACTTTAAAAACTATACCGAAGTATATAGAGTTAGGGGAAAAATACGAACGCGAACTCTTCGAAAACTTAGAAAAAGGAAATATTGTCGGTGCGATTGCGTCATTGGGAAAAGACTTTTTTACCTTAGGAAAAGCCGTTGTAGATGTCGCGTGTCAAATGGTAGATTCTTTCTTCAACATCAGCCTGATTACATCTGCACTTGAAGTTATATATGGATGGGATATTAACGGTGCTTTTTCAGATGCAAGCAGTGCGATAAACGGATATTTTGACAGCGCTTTTGATCTTTAAGGAGAATGCTATATGAAACAAATTGAACTTCCGATTGGTGCGGTTGTCGAAGTGAAAGGGCATCAACTGCTGGTTGTCGGGTACAGCGCACAGCCTGTCGGCGGGCAACAGGTACAAGGGTATATTTGTGTAGAATTGCCGCTTGGTTTTATGAATAGTGAAAGCATGGGCTTTGTAGCTTGCCGGGATATTGAAAAGGTACTGTTTGCGGGTTATAAAACCGATGTCAGTACTGCATTTACGGAGAATTTGGCAAGATTTTATAAAACTTATGATGAACTCGGTGAAACAGCGGCAACGGCTGTTCTGCAAGATTTTATCAATTTTGCGCAAAGGGAAATGGAGGAGCAGGCAGAATGAGTTTCACACTTTTACCGCTTGGCAGTATTGTTAAACTGAAAGCGGAGCAGAAGACAGAAGTCATGTTAATGGGGTATTTTCCACGCAAAGAGAATAAGACGCATTTATATCTTGCGGTTCCTTACCCAATGGGGGCTATGTTTGACAATGCCGCTGTTTTTGTGGATGAGGATTTGATAGATACGGTTGTTTTTGAAGGGTATAGAACGGAGGAGACAGAAACAGTCATTCGCAAATTACCGAAAATGCTAATGGAGATAGCAAATATAGATTTAAGTCAAGCGGAGCAGGAAAATGCAACAAACTGAACTGAACCAGCCCATTTTCGGGAACTGGTACATAGAGGAAAAAATCGGTGCCGGGTCCTTCGGCAGCGTATATAAAATTCGGCGCGAGGAGTTTGGCGTTACATACCATTCCGCGTTAAAGGTGATCGAAATTCCGCAAACGGGCAACGATGTTTCAAGCTTGCAAAGCGAGGGAATGGATCAAAACAGTATCAGCGAATACTATACCGACCTCGCGCAGAATTTCGTGAAGGAAATTGAACTTTTGGCGTCTTTGCGCGGCAACAGTAATGTGGTCAGCTATGAAGACCATTCGATTGTACCGCACGAGGACGGTGTAGGCTATACGATTTTTATTCGTATGGAACTTTTAACGCCGCTGACGGCATATTTGAGCGAACACCAATTCACCCAAGAGGATGTGATTCGGCTCGGAATAGATATGTGCCGCGCATTAGAACTTTGCGAAGCCAAAAATATTATTCATCGCGACATTAAGCCGGACAATATTTTTATTGCCGATACAGGTGCATTCAAACTTGGGGATTTCGGCGTGGCGCGGCAAATGGAAAAAACGATGTCCTCACTTTCGCAAAAGGGTACATATACCTATATGGCGCCGGAGGTATACCAAGGCAATAAATATGACAAAACCGTGGATATTTATTCTCTCGGGATCGTGTTGTATCGTTTATTGAATCATAATCGTACGCCGTTTTTACCGTTGCCGCCGCAGAATGTAAAATACAGCGACCGTGAAACGGCGCAAATCCGACGTATGCGCGGCGATGCCATTCCGCCGATTCCCGATATTTCCCCCGTGCTGAATAAAATTGTATTAAAAGCGTGCGCATTTCAGGCGCAGGCGCGGTATCAAAGCGCAAAGGAAATGCGAGAGGCTTTGGAATCGGTTTTGAAAAACGGATTGGGGAATCAGAAAACCGTCGTCAGCCCGAGTGAAACAGAACGACCTTTGCCGACGGCAGACCGGCCGAAGCACGGCTCGATTCGTTTTTCAAAAGGTACAGAAATTGATGTTGAACAACGCATGCGGGAAAAATCCTTTGTACCGAATACGCCGTCTGTGCGCAGCCAAGCGCAAAATCCGCTGCCTGCACCAAAACAACCGCAGACGATTGCAAATCAGGGCGGTACGCCCGTGCCTGCGCCTTTGCCTGCACAAATGCAGATGGTTGCACCGAAGAAAAACAACGGGGTTGCTTTGCTTGTAATCAGTATCGTGTTGATTTTGCTCAGCGCTTTGCTTTGTTACTATGTCAGTATCATAGGCGGTTTTATTTTGTTTGTGGCTTCTATTGTGCTGATGGTATACAGCATCAATAAAATTCGACATTCGTCGTCATAACAGAGAGGGCGAAAATGAGCACAAATCAAATACGCGCAGTTGCCGTCAGCGATGTCGGTAAGCGTCGGAAAAACAATGAGGATAATTACTATATCAACGGGAAAACCGTGCATTCGGCAATGCAGGCTTCTGCAAGTGCCGAACTGTCCGTGCAAAATGTTTTTGCGGTCTTTGACGGTATGGGCGGTGAGCAGGCGGGCGAATTGGCTTCGCAGGCGGCGGCAGATGTGTTCTGTGCCGATGCGTCGGCGTTGTTGCAGTCCGGATTTTCCTATCCTGCCGTCAATGCATTGGTGCAAAAAGCGAATTACAGCGTTTGTGCATTGGCGCGGCAAAAACAGGCGCGCGTTGGAACAACGCTCGCCTTGCTTGCTTTTCGGGAAAACAATCTTTTGATTGCCAATGTCGGGGATAGCCGTGTGTATCGGCTGTCTAACGGTATATTGACACAACTTTCCAAAGACCATACGCAGGCACAATCCTTAGTGGACAGCGGTGTTTTACCGAAGGAGGAAGCCGAAAAACGACCCGAAAAGCATAAGTTGACACAGCATTTGGGCATCTTCCCGGAGGAAATGGAAATTGAACCGTACGCAGTAACCGTACCGGCTGTACAGGGAGACCGTTTTTTATTGTGCAGCGACGGTTTGACGGATATGTTGCAAGACCGTGAAATTCAGCAAATTTTGTGTGAAAATTTGCCGATGGAAACGGTATGCCGCCGTTTGGTGCAAACAGCACTGGATCGCGGCGGTAAGGACAATACGACGGTTGTTCTTTGTGAAATCATTTCTACCGATTCCAAAAGGGGGACAACACAGCGTCTGGATGCGGAAACAACACAAAATGAAAATGTTGCCCGAAATGCCGCGCCCGTTGCCAACAAAGGCAATCGGCAAAAAAAGCGTCGGCTTTGGGGCATTATCGGCATTATGGTTTTGATAACGCTTGTATTCGCAGCGGTGTTCGGTTTGCACCTGAATGACGGCGGATTGTCGGAACGGTTGCATCGAGAGTCAACAACAACCGTCACAGAGACGGTTAAGGAACTATAAAAAGAGGTAGTTTATGAAAATTTGTCCGAAATGCGGAAGCAGTATGCAAGACACAGTACCGCAATGCCCAAATTGCGGGTATACTTTTTTTGCGCAACCGCAGAACGGTGCGCAAGGTGATGCCAAGTGCGGCGACAGGCGCATTTGCCGGAAAACAGGAACTCAGTATTTACGATTATCAAACGATGGATTTTGTCGGGAGCGTTCGTCGTCTTACGCGGGGCGAAAACGGCGCACTTTTGGATTTTTATTCCTGGGAGGATACGGGAACAGGTGCGGGAACAAGTATGCGTTTGGATACAGGTTATTTACAACTGCATGAAATTCCCGATGCGCAAAACTATTTTTGCCAATTTATCGTTACGGATATTTATGGAAATAAATCTGCGTCGGAATTGATTCCGATGCAGGGGTAGAGTAAAAAGTAAATCTGTAAAGCCGCCCGAAATCGGGCGGTTTTTTTAAAAAATGCAAAAAATGTAAAAAAATGTGAAAAAAAGGTGAATTTGTACCCTAATAGAGAATAGTCTAAGCGATTTTTTTTCGATATAATTTATTTAATTATCATATCGTGAGAAATTATGTAGAAAGGTTTATGATTTTGTCGAAAGTGGGTAAGAGATATGGCACAAATTACAACAGCCGTAAGCGGCAGAAAGTACATTATCAAAAACCGTCTGGATTATCCGGAAGCGCTGAATGAACGGGAAATGAATGCGATTGAGAGCGGTATGTTTCCGCATTTGATGCCGGTTCGATTAGACAAGAGCAAAAAAGAAGTCGCGCTCAAATGTACATTTGAGAATATGATAACCTTGCAGGAGTACTATTCGGGCGTAGTTACAAAAACGATGTTTTTGAATTTGCTTCGTTGCTTGCTGCCGGCGATTCGTGACTGCGAAAAAAGTTATATGGACGCAAATAATATCTATTTAGATATGAATTGCATTATGGTCGAGCCGCAAAGCGGGATGATGTCTTTTGTGTATTGGCCGGTGATGAACAGCGTTACCGCTGTAAATCCTGCTGTGTTTTTAAGCGATTTACCCTATCGCGTTGTCTTTGATGAAGACGAAGACAAGCAATATATTATGGACTATATTGACTTTTTCCAAAGCGGCGAACCGTTTTCGGCGGTTGCATTACAAAAGGTAATGCTGTCCGGAGACCCTTGGATTTACACTCCGCCAATTCCACCGCAAATGATACCCTGCCCATCTTGCGGGCAACCCAATCCCGACAGCACAGAGTATTGTATGTATTGCGGGGCACCTATGGAAGGAACGGTCAGCGGCGGACAACCGTGTCCGTTCTGCGGGCAGAACAATGCCGCAGGCTCGGATTTCTGTCAATTCTGCGGACAGCCGATGCAACCGCAGCCGCAACCGGAGCCGCAACCGGAGGATTTATGCCCGAATTGCGGTCGCGGAAATCCGCAGGGGTCTAAATTCTGCTTGTATTGCGGCGCGCCGATGCAAGAACAACCTGTTGCGCCGCAGGATTTTTGTCCGCATTGCGGGCAGGGAAATCCGCAGGGCTCGCAGTTCTGTCTTTCCTGTGGGCAACCGATGCAGCAAATGCAACACCAGCCGATGTTCCCGTATCTGATTCGAGAAAAAACAGGCGAGCGTGTAGCAGTGGATAAGCCCTCTTTCCGCATCGGAAAAGAGCGGCAGTATTGTGACTATTTTGTGTCGGACAACAGCGCAGTCAGCCGCAGCCATGCGGACATTTTGACAAAGGGCAATCGCTATTTTATTGTGGATAACAATTCTACCAACAAGACATATGTAAATTTCCGTGCCATCCCGATTTTGACCGAGGTCGAAATTTTTGACGGAACAAAATTACGTTTGGCGAACGAAGACTTCACTTTCCATATCAATTAGGAGGAAACAGCCGTGAATGTTTTGACTGCGGTTTGTACAGATATCGGTACGAAAAAAGATACAAACCAAGACAGCTTGTGCGTCAAAGTTGCCGAAACAGACCTCGGAAAAGTGGTTATGGCGGTAATTTGCGACGGTATGGGCGGTCTTGCCAAAGGGGAGATAGCCAGCGCCAGCGTTGTGGAAGCGTTTTCCCGATGGTATGACAACGAACTGCCTTTACAACTGCAAAACTACAAGCCGGACGAGATTCGTGCGCGTTGGGAAGAAATCATACAGGATATGAATTTGCGCATTGCCGAGTATGGGAAAAGCATCGGGGTGCAGTTGGGCACGACTTTAAGCGTTTTGCTGTTGATTGATAATAAAGCTTTGTTTATCGGCCATGTCGGAGATTCCCGCGTGTATGAAATTGATGACCGGGAATCAAAGGTTCTGACAACCGACCAAACGGTCGTTGCGAATGAGGTGCGCTTAGGCAGAATGACGCCGGAGCAGGCGGCGGTTGACCCGCGCCGCAGTGTTTTGCTGCAATGCATCGGTGCATCCAAGGTGGTAAATCCGGATTATCTGATGGGTACGCCTGCCGAAGGCAAGGTGTATATGCTTTGCTCGGACGGTTTTCGTCATTTGGTTACGCCTGAGGAAATTGCAAGTATGTTTGCACCGCGCAATTTGGTAGATGAGGCGGATATGGAAGAACGGATTACTGCGTTAATTGAGGAAAACAAAAAACGCGGTGAAACGGATAATATTACCGCGTTGTTGTTGAAATTAGAGTAAGGGGAGGCACTTCTTTTGGCAGATATTGGGTCAGTATTAGAGGGCAAATATGAAATACTGAAATTGATTGGCAAGGGCGGTATGTCTCGTGTGTACCTTGCAATGGACAAGCGCCTGAATAAAACTTGGGCAGTCAAGGAAATCGAAAAAAACGCCCGCGATGAAAACAACGAAATCGTTGTGCAAAGTGCGATGGCGGAGGCACATCTTATTGAACGGCTTGACCACCCTGCGTTGCCGCGAATTGTGGATATTTTGGAATATGACAAGGTTATTTATGTTGTCATGGACTACATCGACGGCGAGCCGCTGAGCAAGGTGCTGGAAGAGCACGGCGCCCAGCCGCAGGACCTTGTCATTGAATGGGCAAAGCAAATTTGCGATGTGTTGGATTATTTGCATACGCAAACGCCGCCGATTATTTATCGAGATATGAAACCCGGCAACCTGATGCTGAAATTGGACGGAAATATTAAGGTGATTGACTTCGGCATTGCGCGGGAATATAAGCAGAAAAATTTAGCGGATACCGTTTGTTTGGGAACAAAAGGGTATGCAGCGCCGGAGCAATTCGGCGGCAGAGGGCAAACAGATGCGCGCACGGATATTTATTGCCTCGGCGCAACGCTGTATCATTTGATTACCGGGCACAATCCGTGTGACCCGCCGTTCCAAATGTATCCGATTCGGCATTGGAATCCGGCGCTTTCCGGAGGATTAGAGCGTATCATTTTAAAATGCACGCAGCTCAATCCGGAGGACCGTTACCAATCCTGTGCAGAACTGCTGTATGCCTTAGACCATTATGAGGAAGAGGACGAGGTATATCGCGCAGAGGAAAAGAAACAGCTGAAAACCTTTATCGGTATGGCGTCTGCAACAGTCGCGTGTATGCTGGTCGGTGTACTCGGCCTTGTGATGAACACCGTGACAATTAACGGGAATTATGACACCATGGTCAAGGAC
This sequence comes from bacterium, assembly GCA_004561555.1. Taxonomy (GTDB): domain Bacteria; phylum Bacteroidota; class Bacteroidia; order Bacteroidales; family Muribaculaceae; genus Limisoma. Next base: position 15,896 of record SFVH01000013.1, on the reverse strand, counting down.
AACACCGTTCCGCAGTATCAAGCGGCGATTGCGTTAAAGCCCAGCGAATTGGCGGAGTACGACCGAAACACCCTTTCCGCTACCGCGGAGGATGCGTACAACGGGTTGATAACCTATTATGAGCGCAACGGATTTGGACCGGAAGAGTCTAAAATTTTGCAATCTTGTTTTTCACAGAGCAATTTGGCGAAAATTGAAAATAATCCGAATTTCGGCGCTTTGATGTATCGCGTCGGTATGCTGTATATGTTCAATTATAAAGAGGGGAACGGAACAGACAGTGCCGCCTATAACGCGACTTTGGCGACAAATTGGTTCCGGCGGGCGATTGACGCCGCAGAGGGCGCGCCCGAGAATGCGGACTATTACAATATGGCGCAAGTGTATTGGCAAATCGGTACATTTTATCAAACCTTGGAATCCTCTATCAATAAAGGCGAGGATGCCGGCAAATATGTCGCACATTGGAACGATATTCAAAATATGTTGACTTTATTGGAACAAGATACAAGTAAAACGGAATTTATGGAACTGAGTGTTTACAAGGTTGCCGTTTATTCCATGGAAAAATACGCGCGGAAATTTGCATCGGATAAAGGGGAAGACGGAACAAGCGTTTCTTATGCGGAAATGGCGGATACATTAGCGAATATCGAAAATCGCGTCGCAGCGGTGGATGCAACCTCGGAAGAAACAACCATCCCGATGAAAAAAGCCATCGAAGAACGCTTCGATGATGTACAGCGCAACATCAATTTAGCATACGGCAAGGACGGAGGTGAGCGCTGATGGATGCGGCAACAATTTGGCTGATAATCGGCATAGCGGGTTTTGTTCTTGCGGCGGTGTTCCTCGTGATTTCCGTGGTTTTGTTCGTACGGCGGAAAATCCCGATGATTATCGGAGATTTATCCGGTAAGACGCGCGCGCGTGCGATTGCACAGCTCCGTGAGGAGAACGAAAAAAGCGGCGCGAAATTGCACCGTTCCAGCACATACAATATCAATCGCGGTCCGTTGACCGCGCCGGTAGATTCCGAACCGACGGCAAAAAAAGAACCGGAACGCCCCGCGTTTATCGTTGCACACCCCTCAAAGCGTTTGGATACGGGCGAGATTGCTTCGACCAAAGCCACCGATGTGTTAACGCCGGGCACAAGCGTTTTGCCGCAATCGAAGGAAACTGCGGTGTTACAGCCGGGTACAACGGTTTTGGATAATCCCGATGGCAGTAAGCCGACCGCTGTGTTGGAAACACAGAATGTTGAAGCGACAGCGGTGCTCAACCAAGGCGAAAAGACTACGGCACTTGCCGACAGCGGCGAAACCGCGGTGCTCAACCAAGGCGAAAAGACCACGGTGCTTGCCGACAGCGGGGAAACTGCGGTGCTCAACCAAGGCGAAAAGACCACGGTGCTTGCCGACAGCGGGGAAACTGCGGTGCTCAACCAAGGTGAAAAGACCACGGTACTTGCCGACAGCGGTGCAACGGAAGTATTAGATGCAGAGCGCGAGCCGACAGTATCTTTGCCGTCTGCAAAAAAAGCGGATTTGCTGTTTGCAAGTGCGGCGGATTCGGCGGTGCCCCCGCAACCGGCCGCTGCCCCGACCACGGTTTTGGATGATAGTGTTGCCGCATCGGCAGCACCCCCAAAAGCTATACGGTTTGAAAAAATCAAGGACATTAAAATAATTCACGCAGACGAAATTATTGTGTAACGGCTGTAAATGATTTTTGCGCAAGCAAAAAGATGCAGATAGATACTGAATTGCGAGGAGAATGATTATGACGACACAAACGAAGAAAAAAGTTTCGTCAAAAGTTGTGGCGTTGTTGTTGACGGCTTTATTGCTGTTGACGATGGTGCCTGTCGGACTTTTGACCACGGTTTTCGCGGCAGGGACTGCCTATACCGTAACGGTTACGGATGCCGCAGACGGTAAGTTGGAAGGGGCAACGGTAACCTTAACGCCGACAGATGCCGCACAGGCGGAAACCTATACCTATACGGCTACAACAGATGTAAACGGCGAGGCGGTTTTTGCGGATTTGACCAATGCCGTAAACGCAGACGATACGCTTTCGATAGCCTATACGGTGACTGTGAAAAAAGCGGGGTATCAATATTACGGTGACCCGATTGGTGTCACGGTCAGCCAAGAAAACGCAACCGGCGGCGAAACCGTCAAACTGACAAAAGTTTATGCATTTTCCATTGCATATGACACCAATGTCGCAGAGATTACTGTGGACGGGCAAGCCTATAACAGCGCGACCATGGCGGTTTTGCCGGCAGGAACGCATACTGTGAACATTGCGCCGAAAGATGGCTATGTGTATGATAAAGCTACGAAAAACAGCGTGGATGCGACCGCAGATTTCGCGGCAAATACCGATATTGCTTTGGATTTGACAGAGGATACGGCACTCGGTTTTTCGTTTGTGCAACAATTTGTAATTACCGTCAATTACGGCGCGGACGGCACCGTGACTTATGGCGACGGTGTTTCCGTAACAGACGGCGGCACAGTATATGCTATGCCCGGTACGGATAATACCTTCTGCTTTGCTCCGGCAGCGAATTATAAATTGGCAAGCGTTACGGTAGATGCGGTCGATGTGACTGCTGATGTTACAGACGGTAAATATACGCTGACCAACATTGGCGCAGATCATACGATGACGGTCGTTTTTGAAAAAGTGACCTATACAGTTAAGGCGTATGCGCATATTATCAACGAGAAGAACGAGAGCAGCAACCAACCCAATCCGGCATACGGTATGATAAAACTGTCGGCACCCGGTATCGCTTCAACGCCGGAAACCGACAAAAACGGGACACAAATCGGGGAAAGCATTGAAATCCCGTTTGACGAGGCGGTAACCGTTACATTTGTTCCGACGGCAAAATCGGTTTCCAATGTGTATCAACTCAGCAAGGTCACCGTGGATGGCTCGGAACGACAGGTAAACGGGTTGACCTATGAAATTAACAAAATTCCCCGTGATTTGACCGTACGCGCATATTTTGAAAATGTAAAGCCGGACGAAAAGAATGCGGCAGAGTTGATTTCCGTGACCGGCGATAAAGATGTTTTGCTTTCCACCTATGAGAAAACGGTTGATGAAATCCAATCTAACGGCAGCGTTATTCAAAAGGTTACCGATGTCTATTATGTTTACAGTTCCGTCGAGGGCGGTTCTGTTTGGGTGCGTCCGGTGAACTCGCAAACGGTGATTGACCTTTGCGGCACAACGCTGTCCGATAAGACACCCCACTATTTCGGGGAAACCAAGAATTATAAAACTTCGGAAGAGATTTCTTTTAACAAAATTCATGCAATAGAAAATGTACAGACTGAAGATCCCTCAAAAGATCCCCCAAAACCCATACAGACTGTATACAAATTGGATAAAACCGTACATATTGTGTTCGATAAGACTGCGCCAGTTTTGACAGACGGGGATGTTGCGTTTGCGACGACGCCTGCTTCTTATACGGATAAAACCGGTACGCAATACAAAAACGGTAAATTTGAATTTACGGTGACGGCAAAAGACGCCAAAACCTATGACGCTTTAACCAATCGTGAAATTGACGATTGCAAGGTCACGGGAGAAGGCGCATATAATGGGATTCAATCTGTATCCTATCAAGTAACCCAATGTCAAGTGACCGAACAGGGCGATACAAAGGTAACGCTATTGGAAGAAAAATCGGTAGATGTCAGCAAGGCAAACAGCACAAGCGGCACCGCGTCCGTATTTACCTGCCCGTTAGATATGACAAACTATAAAACCGGCACATATACGGTTTCGTTCACGGTGACGGATAAGGCGGGGAACACCTCCGCACCGATAACGAAGACCGTTGTGATTGATAATACCGCACCGGCCTTAGGCGAAGGACAAGCCATTACATTTACCTCAACCAACGAAGGGTTCTTTGCAAAAACGGTGAATATGCTGACCTTCGGTGCGTTCTGCAAGCCCGGTTTGAAAGCCGAAGTAAAAGTTGCAGATGCACAAAGCGGCTTAGCAGGAAAAGACGCCGGCAAAGCCAAAATGATTTTGAAAATCGGCAATAATCGGTACGATAACGGCTATACCGGAACATACAAGGACGGCGTTTATACCTTTACCTATGACAAAGCGGCTTTGGCAGCGGCTTTGGGCAACGGCGCAACTGCCGAAACAGTTTTGCCGCTTACCTGTGCCGTAGAATTTGAAATTATCGACAATGTCGGAAATACGGCGAAATTTGTTGCAGGCAAAGAGAATTCCAATCTGAAAAATGACAGCGGGCTGATTATGATTGAGGAAACTGCTCCTGTTGTGACAGGCGGCTTCGATGAAAGCGCCAAATCCGAGTTCCGTTCTGCGGAGGATATTTCCTTTACCGTTCAAGATGTGTACTCCGGTCTGTTCAAGGTTGAAATGTCCTATCAGTATAACGGCGCCGAGGAGGCGACTGCTTTCGAGTTGGATAATACCGGTCTCGGTTCGGATGTTGATGCGAATGAAAAAACCACCGAGCGCAAGTACACGCTGAACCTGATGACAACAGACGGTTTGGCGCAGGGTGACGGTCGGTATGATATTACCGTTATCGTAACAGACAATGCGGGCAATCAAACTACGGTTGCAAAGACATTCTATTTGGATTCTACCGCGCCTGCGGTTACCGGCTTTAAACTGGTTACCGATGGCAGTGAGGTGACCAACGAAGCCGTTGAAATTACAGATTACGGCTATTATTTCAAACAAGCTGCGACCTTAGAGGTCTATTTGACCGACGCGGCGACAACTGCCGCAACAGAAGAATCGCGTGTTCCGGTGCAATGGACAAGCGGTGTTGCCAAGGTGCAATATTATACGGTGGACAGCGACGGCAACATTTCTCCCGTGTCAGAAGCCGCATTAAACGCTGAAAAAACAACGGCAAAAATCCAAATCCAAGAAAACTTCAAAGGGCAGATTTTTGTTATGCCGACCGATGTTTTGGGCAATACCCCTGCGGATACCGTGCATATGAATGATGTTTACACAAATGATGATTTTATGGCATCGAACGGGTACGCAGACGGCTATATCCATCCGAACGGCACCATCTTGGAAACACAGGACAAACACAATACCGAAACGCACATCGTGCTTGAAAAAGCAGATTCCGATATGACGGATAACAAAGGGCAGATGCTTTACAACGGTGATGTTGCGGTGAAAGTGACTGTTACGGACACGATTTCGGGTATTCGTACAGTGAATTGGGCGCAGACCTCGCAGGTCGGTGCAGGGCTTTCGGGCACATTGACCGTGCCGAACCAAAAAGACAATACCGGCGCAAATTATGCAGTCGGGGATACGCTTTCGGCAGGCAATGTTGTATGGACGGTTGAGGCGGTTGATAACAATTTGGTTACACAACTTTCTGCAACCGTTACCGTAACCGACAACAGCAACGATATCGATTTTTCTGTGGATATGGTTGACCGCGCCGAAAATACGACGACAGATGCTTTGGAAACATTTAGCATTGACACAACCGCACCTGTTATCAATGTGACATACAGCAACAACAAGTCCGACACGCAATACACCGATTATTTCAACGCCGACCGTATTGCGACCGTCACCATTCAGGAGCGCAACCTTGACCTTGTTTCCGTGCAAGAGGACATTGCACGCGTGCTGTATGAAATCACCAATACCGACGGTGTGATTCCGCAACTCGTGGGCTTTGAAGCGGTCAATATTGACGAAAACAATCCCGATAACAATTTGTATCAAGCGACAATCGCCTACACGGCAGACGGGGACTATACCTTTAAGATTTCCTGTACCGACCGTGCGGAAAATGCAAATATCGGCGTAAATTACGGCGACTCGGTTGCGCCGGAAACCTTTACGATCGACAAAACTTTGCCGGTGGTTACGGTTGTGTATGATAACAATACCTCGAAAACCGGCACAAATTTCTATGATGCACAGCGTGTTGCTACAATCACCGTGCAGGAACACAATTTTGATGTTGCGCGCGTGCTTGTAACCGGTACGGCAAATGACGACGGTGTGCCGTTTGCATTCCCGGCAACCTCTGTGTGGACGCACAACGGGGATACGCATACCGCGACCATCACCTATGCCGCAGACGGCAAATATGCCTTTGACATCGCGTTTGCCGATATGGCAAGCAACAACGCGGCGGATTATGCAGGCGATGAATTCTATATCGACAATACCGACCCCGTGCCGACCATTACCGATACAGATAACGGTCCGAACGGCTCTGCCTTTAACGGCGATGTTGTCCCGAAGATTACCTGCTTTGACAAGAACATCGATGTCAACCGTATTACCGTGACGCTGCGCGGCACAGACAAATACGGCAACGCCATTAACATTTCTTGGAATGCCGATGTACAAGAAGGTATGGCCGATGAAAACACCAAGAATTATGCGTTGAATTGCTTGAATGCAAAGGTGGAAAATGCCTATAACAAGTTGCTGGACGGCGACTATACCTTGCGCGTGGAAATGACAGACCTTGCCGGCAGAACGGCTTTTGACGAAAAGCATTTCTCCGTCAACCGTTTCGGTTCGGATTATGTCTTAACAGCGCCGCAGGATGTCAACGGGCGGTATGTCACCTCTACGGGGGATTTGGTCATTGAGGAAATCAATGTAAACGCTTTGGACAGAACGCAAATCATTGTCACCCTGTATACGGCAGACCAGGCAGGCAAAACCCTTGTAGAGGGTGTGGATTATACCTTAGAGCAAATCGGTAAAATTAACCGGTATACCATTTTTGCCAAGAATTTTGAAAGTGACAGTGTGTACACACTGACCATTTATTCGGTGGATGCCGCCGGCAACAAAAACGACAGCACAGATGAAAGCAAAGACCTGAAAATTGAATTTGTTATCGATAAAGTGCCGCCGGTTATCACTTCGGAAACCTTGGACACGACAGAACGCAAAAACAATCGTCCGAAGGCAGAAAGTTTAGATGCTGTTTTTGCAGTGACGGACAACCATGAGGTGAATGTGGACTCTTTGACCTTCACCGTAGACGGAAACCCCGTTCAGTATACCGTGGATGATGCAGGGAAATACCATATCGTTTTAACAGAAAGCAAGAACTGGCAAACCGTTTCGGTTTCCGTACAGGATACCGCAGGGCAGGCGGCAGAAGCCGTAGAGGCACAGGTGCTGGTTACCACCAATCTCTTTATTCGTTGGTATAGTAATACACCGCTGTTTGTCGGTTCCTTGGCGGGCGGCGCGGCTGTGGTTGCAGTTGCCGTTGCTTTGGTTGTAAAACGCAAAAAAAAGATTGATGCATAACTATATGTAGAGAAAACATACGAAATTGCCGATTGAAGCGTGGCTTTTGGTCGGCAATTTCCGAATAAAAGGTAGTGAAACCCGTATGAAATGTCCGAAATGCAATGCAGAAATTGCAGCAGATATAAAGTTTTGCGCGAAGTGCGGGGCACGCATACAGCCGAAACAATCGATTCCCTCTGTTATGATGCCCGCGGACTCGAACGCAACGACAGTTTTGTCCGACACGGCACCGCAGTATACGAAACCCGCGGACCCGAACGCAACGACAGTTTTGTCCGACGCGGCACCGCAGTATACAAAACCTGCGGACCCGAACGCGACGACAGTATTGTCCGACGCGGCACCGCAGTATACGAAATCTGCGGACCCGAACGCGACGACAGTATTGTCCGACGCGGCACCGCAGTATACGAAACCCGCGGACCCGAACGCGACGACAGTATTGTCCGACGCGGCACCGCAGTACACGAAACCCGCGGACCCGAACGCAACGACAGTATTGTCCGATGCGGCACCACAGTATACGAAACCCGCGGACCCGAACGCGACGACAGTATTGTCCGACGCGGCACCGCAGTATACGAAACCCGCGGACCCGAACGCGACGACAGTATTGTCCGATGATATGCACGGTACTCCTGTTCCGCAACAGGCAAGCCCGAAACAAACACCGCAACGGCAAGTCGCATTTGCGTCACGCAACGCATCGATTGCCCCGCCGGTTGCTTCGGCACAGTCGCCGACGCACGCAAAGGACAATAAAAAGACGTTGCTGATTGTTTTGATTGTAATCGGTGTCATGCTGCTCTTGGCGGCAATCGCCGGTGTATTATTGCTTTGTGTGCATCGCTGTGAAATCTGTGAGGAGTGGTTTTTCGGGAAAGCATATGATGTATTTGGATATGTGGCGGACAAAGACTGCTACCGAGAATTCTTTGGACTGAATTTTTAACAGGAGGAATAGCGTTGATTTGTAGAAAATGCGGTTCCCATATCCCCGAGGGGCAGTCGGTTTGCCAAAATTGCGGGATGGAAGTCGAGAAAACGGTTTCTGCTGTTGTGCCGTCCGGCGCGCAGGGAAAACAGGCGCAGATTTTCACTCCTGACCCAAGACTTTCACAGTCGCAACCGATATCGCCTGCTGGCCGCGCAACCAATGTCGGCGTGCAGACCAAAAAAGGCGTCAATTTGAAAATATTGATTCCCTGCCTGTGCAGTGCTGTTGCTTTGGCATTGATTATTGTGGTTGTGGTACTGTTAGCGGGGCGTGATGTGCGCCGTTTTGAGCGCGCGTTGCAAACCGGCAACCAAAGCGAAGTGCGGATGATGTATACGAAAGTGAGTATGCAGTCATCAAAAGCAAAGAAAAAGCGCAAATATGACACCTGCATATATGACTATTTACAGGCGCATTATGACGAAGTGCGTGAATTAACTTTTGCCGAAAACACAAATGCCGAAAACATGGAAAGTGAATTGACGGATTTTCAAAATGAAAACGGCTATGAAATGGTGTCGGGCATTGCAGATTTACAAAATCTCGCTTCAAAATCCAGCACGCTGTTGACGCGTATTGAGGAAATGTATACCTCGAAAAACAGTTATATCAGCGCGGTAAGGCTTTCGGAACAAGCGAATGAAAACGAAGAACTGTATTTGCAAGCGGTAAATGCGCTTTCACAGATGGACCCGGAAGACGCGATGTACGAAAGCGGACAGGCGTTGATTGAAACGGAAACGCAAAACTATTTGAATGCAGTTTGCGGACGGGTGGATACATATTTGGCGCAGGAGGATTTTACCTCTGCCAAAGAATTGCTTTTAAAAGCACAGGAAAAGTTGCCGAATAATGCAGTTGTTTCTGAAAAAATCAATCAGGTGATGAACAGCGCAGCAGAAAAATATGCGAAACAGGCGGATACATATTTCCATGAAGGAGATATTGACGCTGCGATTGGTAATATTCAGGTCGCTTTGCAGTTCGCGCCCGAAAACGGTGATTATCAGTCTCGGCTTGAAAACTATCAGTTGTATATTCCGCGCCCGTTGTATATTTCGGAAAATATGTTGAGCGTGCAAAGACATATTTCCGGCTCTGCTTATTTGGATACGGAAGAATATATGACGGCCAACACGGGGGATACACTGCCGAATTGTATACGATTCCATCAGGGCTCCAGGGGGACTGTCAACTCTTGTTCAGTGACCTACAATCTCGGTGGAAAGTATGATGCAATCAGCGGCGTGTGGGCGCGTAGCCAAGAATGTAAGAGTCAGGACGGCTATGAGTATTTCGAGGTTTACGGTGACGGAAAGCTTTTATATACTTCACCGCGCATCGGAAGAGATGTTTTGCCGCAAAGTGTATCCTGCACGGTTTCCGGCGTGCAAACCTTAACGGTCGTCTTTAAAGGCGAAACGAATGAATGGGACTGTGACTCGATTCTCTCTGATTTTGTTGCGAGAAAAACCGTTTCCTGACATTGAAAACGATATCCACCTGAAAGGGGAAAATAAATATGTATTGTCCAAAATGCGGAACCAATAATGCACCGCAGGCATCCGCTTGCCAAGTGTGCGGCACACCGTTGACCCATGCAAACAGCGCCGTAAAACAGGTGTCCATGCCGGACGGCAATCGACTCCGTTTTGCGAATTCCGATGCCTATCAAGCGCCGCCTTCGAGAAACAGCGGTGCGAGCACGATGCCGGCACCGAAAAAGTCTCGCAAAAAGCCGCTTCTCATAGCACTGGGCAGTGTTGGCGGGGTGATTGTGCTTTGCGCAGTTTTACTGTTGGTGTTTTTGCCACAGTTAGAGCGTGCAATGCTGGGGGAAATCGGATATTATCTTTACCGTGAGACGGGCACGGTTCAAACAATTTTATCCTCAGAATATATCGAGGCACTTCTGCCCAACACCTCTTTTTCGGCGAACACGACTGTAAGCGCTGACTATGAATCGAAAGAGGACAGTCAGCAGGCGCAAATCAATCAGGTTTTTTTCAACAAAACAAAACTCAACGCGCAAATTGATTATGATAAGCGTGCCCAAAAGGTCGGCGTGGATTTGTCGGCTGTGATGAATAAAAATACGGTTGCGAGCGCGCGTATTGATGTTGCAGACGGTGCGGTGGGTATCAGCCTTCCGAAACTGGCGGACGGGCAGTTGGTCTACCGTGCGGATTCTACCGAACCGCCGACATTGGAGGAGATTACAGGGTATAGTGAAATGCAACTCCTCGGTATTTTGCGCGATATCAGCAAGGAAACAGAAGAGGCTTCCGGTCTGTCAGAGCATATCGTCACCGGGCGTGAAGTATACAACGGAGAAAATTGTCGATATACAGAACTTACACTGAATGCAGAGGAATTACGGGATTTCATTGTTTGCGGTTTAGACACGGTTTTAGACAATCCCGATGCGATTGCGGTATTGAAAAATACAATTACAACCGAAAATGCTTATTACAAGCAATTGTCGGATGTTTTGCAGGACAGTGCAGACTTGTTGGACTTAGACGATCTGGATTTTGACGCAGAGGAATGCATCGATGCATTGGAAGAGATGCGCGATTGGTATGCGGATATTGATGTGGACGAGGACATCCTCTGCACGGTAAAAATTTATTATTCGGCACGCGGGCAAATTGTGTCGCGTTGTCTTACCGTCATCAACAAAGATGATGATGAAAGCAATATCTTTGTGTTGGATACGCTGTTTGAAAGCAAAAAAACCGATATTTTATTCACTTCTACCGAGCAATGGAAATACGACGGAGAAAAGCGAGAGGATGTATACACATTCTCGCTGTCCGCGGAACAGAGTGACGGCAAATTAAACGGCACGGCAAAATTTGTGAATAAGTGGAACGACTCCTCTGAAACCTATTTCACAGCGAGCTTTTCCAATGTAGATGTGGAAAAATGCGGCGGTGTTCCGCTTTTGACCGGAGAAATCAGCGGTAAAGCGGCTGACGGAGAGTATAAATTCTCTGTCATTTCGGCGGTTGTGGATAACCAAAACACAATTACAGGAAAACTGACGCTGGATGTCGGGACAACCGATGAAGCCTCTTGCACGCTGACTGCGGAAACACAATTGTCATCTTCTGCCGATGTTTCCGATGTTGCGGTTTCTACGCGCTCTACGATGGATATGGATGAAGATTCCTTAGAGAGCATTGGCGAGACCATAGGAGAAAATATCTCTAACAGTGTCGGAAATGAATTGCAACAGATTTATGATACATATGCCTATAATATGTATTATGATGACTATGCATATTAAAAAAGAAAGGAAGGGTTTCTTATGAAAACTTGTCAAACCTGTCGCACACAATTACCAGACAATGCGGCGTTTTGTCCGAACTGCGGCACTGCCTGTGCAGTAGATTATGATTGCACCGTGAGTGCAGTACCGCGCCAACCTGCCGGCGGCGCGGGATACGCACCGCAAGGCGGATACCAACAGCCAAACTATCAACAACCGCCGCAAGCGCCTGCCGCACCGTATGTTACGGTCGTCAATCAGCAACCGGCTCTGCCGACAAAAAGCAAGACAAGCGCTGCATTGCTTTGTTTCTTTTTTGGCGGCTTAGGGGTGCACCGTTTCTATTGCGGTAAGGTCGGCACCGGTATTTTATGGTTGCTTACCGCAGGTTGCTTAGGCATCGGCTCGCTTGTAGACTTTATTATGATATTATGCGGTGCGTTTAAAGATAGCAATGGCCGCGATTTAACCTGATACGGCTTCAAGAAAAAGTATATTTATAAATATTTTGGAGGAATGAATTATGAAAATCTGTCCGAATTGTCATGTCGAAATGGATGACGCAGCAACTTTTTGCCCGAACTGCGGTGCAAGTGTCGCAGGGGCGCCTGCCGGCGCATACAACGGTGTACCACCGCAAGGGGCTCCGCAACCGCAGTATTATGCCGGTGCGGCGCCTGTATATGACCCCTTCGACCACACTGCGGAGTTTGACCCGAAAGATGTTTCTGACAATAAAGTGATTGCAATGCTTTGTTATTTGTTAGGGCCTGTCGGTATCATTATTGCCTTGCTTGCGTCTCATGACTCTGCCTATGCCGGTTTCCATATGCGTCAGGCGCTGAAATTTACAGCGGTAAGTATGATTATGGGTATCGCATCCGCTGTTCTTTGTTGGACTTTTGTTGTGCCGGTATTCTGCGCGGTTATGAACATCGTATTCTTCGTTATTAAAGTGATTGTGTTCTTCCAGATCTGCAAAGGGCAGGCGAAAGAACCGGCAATCATTCGCAATTTGAGCTTTTTGAAATAATTCATTTTGCCCCTTTCTGAAATGCGTTGGTCAATATACTTGCAGTTTGCTTGGAAATTTGGCAGTGCATTTTACAAAATCCCGAAATGCAGTTTGCATTACGGGATTTTTTGTGAATTTGGCAGAGTTTGAGACGGAAATGAGGGAATACCGGTGCAAGTCGCATTATCAAAAGAGCAATTAGAGTTAATTGCATGCTTTGAAGATACACAATATCTGTATGAAACAGATCCGGAATTGGTTGCATATACGGCTGAGGCAAAGCGAAAGACCGTTATATTCTATGAAAAGGCAGTGCCCCAACGGCTCTCGAATACGCAGTTATCCGCGAAAATTTCGATTGTGCAAGATACAACCTTTCATGCAGCGTGCCTTTTAACAACGCCCGGAAAAACCGTGGCGGTTTTGAACTTTGCTTCTCCGCTGCAACCCGGCGGCGGGGTGAAAAACGGCGCTATGGCGCAGGAAGAATGTTTGTGCCGCAGCAGCAATTTATATGCCTGTCTTTCTCAGCCTGCATTGCAGAATGCGTATTATCAATATCATCGTGAACAAAACGATGTTTTATTTTCTGACAGATTGATTTATTCCAAAGGTGTAACGGTGTTTAAATCCGACGAGGACTTCCCTACGCTTTTGCCGCGCGAAGATTGGCGTCAGGTAGATGTCATCACCTGTGCCATGCCGGATTTACACGGCGGCGCACAATTCAGTACCGATGTTCTGCTTCCGCTTTACAAACGACGCATTCGCGCTGTTTTGCACGCGGCGCACACCGTCGGCGTACACAGCATTGTTTTAGGCGCTTTCGGTTGCGGCGCATTTTGTAATGCGCCGGAGTTGGTTGCGGAGGCATTTCGTGCAGTATTGTTGGAGGATAACTACGCTTCGGTGTTTGAACATGTGGTTTTCGCCATAAAAAAGACTGCGGATACACAGAATTACACCGCGTTTCAAAATGCCTTCGGCGCATCGGAAACACAAGATCCAAAGGATGGCTCAAAATACTATGTGTGGAGAAATGCGGCGGTGGGTGATTTTGACCTTTTTGCAGAACTGACCGCAAAGGATATGCAAATGGTGGTCAATCAGTTCGGCGAAGCCGCGCGCAGTGTATCGAAAACGGAAACAAACGGTCAAGAGAGATATTACTGCTTCGTGAATACATACCGTAAGACGATTACACCGTTGCCGACGCTTCGGCTCGCTTTCGGCGGGCAATATGATGAGACACCGTACGGCGTGGAGATACGGGATTTTGCATTGGACTTGCAGGCGTATACGCTGTTGCCGTATGACCGTACACAGTCGCCAGAGGTGCAAAACGAGGCGAACAATGCACCTGTGCGGTTGGCAAATCGCTTTATGCTGAAAGCGCAACTGTGCGAACGGCTTGGAACCGTGGCTTGGCGAGCATTGGATATGCAGACGCAAATGGATTGTTTTGTACGCGTGGTTGACCATGAACAACCCTACGGTGAGCAGATGGTGCAAATGGTTCTTGCCGATGCGCGAAACCGACAGCGCATGGATACATATTCGGTACCGAAAGTACTGTATATCGGTGAAGACGGTAGCAAAGTGTTCACGGTTTCTGAATGGATCGACGGAGAAAATGTGTTGGATTTGATGCGAAAAAACGGCAGGCTTCCTCAAGCACGCGTTGTCAATATCGCTATACAGTTGTGTGATATTCTTTATGCAATGGAAACCATGTCTCCACCGTTTGTGCACCGCGATATTACACCGAAAAATCTTATGCTCAAATCCAGCGGGCAGGTGTATTTACTTGATTTTTCCGCCGCAAAAGCGTATGCTTATGCACAGAACGGTGCGGATTGCTTCGGCGTATTCGGCTATGCCGCACCGGAACAGCTCTCTGCCGACGGGTTCACAGATTGGCGTGCAGATATTTACAGTTTGGGCATTACGATGTATGTGCTGTTGACGGGTTTAGAGCCCGGCGAAAAACAAAATCGGTATTTGCCTTTGCGGCAGTACAACCCATGCTTTTCCGAACGGGTGGAGGCGATTTTGCTGAAATGCACACAGCCCGATTTAGGTTTACGATATCAAAATGCGATAGAATTAAAAGACGATTTGCGAAAAGCGGCGAGGAGGTTATAATATGCTTGGTGCAATGACGGGGGATATTGTCGGTTCCATATACGAATTTAACAATCACCGTTCCAAACAGTTTGAACTGTTCGGAAAAGGCTGTTGCTTCACGGACGATACCGTTATGACGGTAGCGGTGATGCAAGCGCTTTTGTATGGCGCGCGCGGCGGCGACGCAGAACTGTCTGCGCAGTTTGTGCGGCAAATGCGTACCCTTGGTCGCGAATATCCGGACAGCGGTTACGGTATTCGTTTTTCATCGTGGCTGTTTTCGGAAGAGCCAAAACCATATAACAGTTTCGGCAATGGCTCTGCCATGCGTGTTTCGCCGTGCGGATTTTATGCGGATACGGTAGAGGAGGCTGTGCACTTGGCGCGCTTGTCAGCGGAAGTGACCCATAACCATCCCGAAGGAGTGAAAGGTGCCGAGGTAACGGCGGGTGCGGTCTTTTTGGCGCGCACCGGAGCAGATAAAGCCGAAATTCGCCGTTTTGTTGAAGAGAAAGGCTATAATTTGCAGTTCGCATTGGATGAGATTCGCGAAACCTATTCGTTTAACGAAACCTGCCAAGACACCGTGCCCCAAGCCGTTGTTGCTTTTTTGGAGAGTAGTGACTTTGAAGATGCAATACGCTGTGCGATTTCTGTCGGCGGCGACAGCGATACGCTGGCGGCAATTACGGGCGGGATTGCCGAAGCGTTTTACGGTATACCGAAGCACATCAAGGAAAAAACACTTTCCTATTTGCCCGAGGATTTGCGGCAAATTACCGAGAATTTTTACCGCGCGATTGCAGAATAAAAAGCACCGAGGGCGTTTTTACGTTCCCTCGGTGTTTTTCGTTATATGCAAATATTATTTCGGCAGTCGCACGGTAAAGGTACTGCCTTCGCCTTCGGTGCTTTCGACCGAGACGGAACTGCCTGTCAACTGGCAGGCGGTTTGCACCAGCGCCAGCCCGAGTCCGTTGCCGACGGCGCGGTGTGAGGCATCCCCTTGATAAAATTTTTCAAAAATATGGGATTTCACCTCATCGTTCATACCGATACCCGTATCGGATATTTCTACCCGCGCGCCACCGTCATTTTCGGGGTACAGCCGCACACCGATTTTGCCGTGC
>SFVH01000012.1 GCA_004561555.1 bacterium | reverse complement strand
CGACGGCAACGGCACTGCCGACGACGCTCTGCGCCAAATCGACGAGAAGGGCTATGCCCTCCCCTTCGCCGGCGACGAGCGCAAGGTGGTGAAAGTCGGCGTGGTGTTCAGCCGCGACACCCACACCCTCCAAGAGTGGAAACAAGCATAAAAATGGCAGTAATAATTCACAAATATACTCAACAAGACCGCCCAAGATGGGATGAATTTGTGTTAGCGTCAAAAAATGCAACATTTATTCATCTCCGTCAATATATGGAATATCACTCAGACCGCTTCGTGGACCATTCCTTAATGGCATTCAACGAACGCGGACGTCTGCTTGCCATATTGCCTGCCAACATAAATGGAACTACCCTTTATTCCCATCAAGGACTTACATTTGGAGGATGGCTAATGCCTATGAAGCAGTTTACGGCAGCCACTATGCTTGAGATTTTCGACAGTTTAGTGATTTATCTTAAAGAATTAAATATCAACAAATTAATCTATAAAACTATACCCCATATTTATCATCGCTATCCGGCAGAAGAAGATATATATGCATTATTTCGTCATAATGCTGAGATTTGTGAATGTAATATATCATCGACAGCAATACCGACAAACAACCATTTCAAATATAGTAGCGGGCAATCATCGTTAATCAAACGAAATTGCCAAAAATTAGAAATTATTGAAACCAAAGATTTCGCTCCATTTTGGACATTGCTCACAAAACATCTTAAAGAAAGATACGAAGCCAGTCCGGTACATACGATTGAAGAAATCACAAAATTATCGCAACACTTTC
Source organism: bacterium (assembly GCA_004561555.1). GTDB lineage: Bacteria > Bacteroidota > Bacteroidia > Bacteroidales > Muribaculaceae > Limisoma. The sequence continues at coordinate 35,289 of SFVH01000012.1, read as the reverse complement.
CCGAAAATATTCGCTTGTTTGAAGTGAGCTGTGAAGGTCGATTAGTGGCAGGAAGCGTAATTTATGAAACAGAACAAGTAGCACATTCACAATATGCTGCAGCCAATGATGAAGGATTTGCACTTAATGCAATGGCAGCACTTCACGACCGATTATTACATCATGAATATGCAAAAAAAGCCTATTACGACTTTGGCACAAGCAACGAGCAACACGGCGCTATACTTAACGAAAGTTTAATGATATCAAAGAATAAACTCGGAGGACGCGGAATAGCATATATTACATATAAAATAAACATCAAGTGAGCAACGACTCCACCAACATATCACGCACAATATTCCGCGCAGCCAAATGGCTTGGCGGGGCACAAGTGATGAGCAACCTGTGTTCAATCATTCTCAACAAACTGGTGGCTTTATGGATAGGACCTATAGGTATGGGCCTTTTCAGCATATATAATGCAACAATTGATATGCTTCGTAGCGCCACCTCGTTAGGTTTGCGTCAAAGCAGTGTACGCGACATAGCCCTTGCAGACGAAAGCCCCGATGACCTACAACTTGCGAGAATGGTAGCTGTAGTACGCCGTTGGGCATGGTTTATCAGCCTATTTGGAGCCATCACTACAATGGCATTAGCTCCACTATTAAGCCGTTGGTCGTTTGGCGACAGCAGTCATTTGTGGCATTTTGTAGCCTTATCTGCGGCACTACTATTGCTCGGATTTACCCATTGTGAGCTATCCATACTTCAGGGCACAGAGCGCATCAAACGCCTTGCTTGGGCATCACTTTCAGGCACTGTAATCGGCTTACTCTTATCTATTCCATTATTTTATTTTTTCCGTGAAGATAGTATTCTTTTATCGGTCATAGCCTATCATGTAGCCTTGTTCGGGTCAGCATGGTTTTTCCGACACAAAGGAGTCGCCAAAGAAAAAGTAAGCAATAAAGAAGCAATCCGCGAAGGAGCCACATTCGTACGATTAGGATTGTTTATGACGCTTTCAGAATTTGTCACAATGCTTTCCACCTATATCTTTTCAGCCTATCTTAATCGCACTGCAGGCACAGAAATTGTCGGCTTCTATCAATCAGGCTATTCATTAATAGGTCGCTATGTGGCATTAATACTTACAGCGTTAGGCACAGAATTCTATCCACGCCTATCGAAAATATGCACCAGCCACCTTCGCACTCGAGTGTTTGTAGCCCAAGAGATAAATATTATTATGCTTTGTATGCTTCCATTTGTTTCACTGTTTCTTCTTTGCAGAGAATGGATAGTATGGCTTCTATATACTTCTGAATTTCATGTCATTATCCCATACATTTCATGGGCGATTGTTGGGTGTGTACTTCGTGCCTTTTCATGGTTTATGGCATACACCATCATTGCAAAAGGCGATGGCAAGACCTATTTGTTCACCGAGTCGTTGTCGGTGGTAATAGGCTTCCTACTCAATGTCATATGCTACAATGTATGGGGATTGGAAGGTTTAGGCATTGCCTTCATGCTTTGGTATGCATTTTATTGTTTGATTATCGCTATCGTATATAGCATCATCTACAAATACACCTTACCAATACCTACCCTCATATTATCGTTATCAGTGTTTTGCCTAATGCTTGGCTTAAAGCAAATGCTTGACTTTGGACTAATTATCCCATCAATTATTGTGACACTGCTACTTACCGCCGCCTCAATTACACGTCTACGCAAAATCCTTCGACATAAATAGACGTCGGTCACTTTCCGACATCTTTTCAATAGCATAGCGCAAAGAGGTGCGATGCATTAGCGATGCATTAGCATATAAATAATCCTCAAGCACATCCATATTACGCTTACCAATTTCTCTGAGCATCCAACCCACCGCCTTATGTATAAGGTCGTGAGGATGCGACAACAAGCGATTGGCAATATCAATAGCCGGCTGAAACTCGCCGTAACGGATGAGCATCCAATTAGTTACCATAGCGATACGCTGTTCCCAAAGATTATCACTTTCGGCGAGATGATAAAGCACCTCACGCGACGGCATCTTTCCATCAGCACCCGGGTGGCACAAATAATTGCCCAATATTTTCGGGCATGACATATCCACCAAATCCCAATTGTTGGCTTGACGAGTATGGCACAAATAAAAATCTGCCAACTCCTTGCGCCGCTCGGCTAAAAGCAACGGCGAGCCCTTCTTGCGAGGAAGAGCCGCCGCCATCTCGTCTACCAAAAGCAAAAAGCCGCAAAGGCGCACTTCATGCCATACGCTATATAAAAGCTTTTTGATTTCGCCAAGAGATATCTCCTTGCGACACTGCTTCACCACGACACGCACCTGCGGCACCTTTAATCCTAAAAAGCAGTCACCCTCGCCATATTCACCTTTTCCTGTTTTGAAAAAGCGTAACAACACTTGTCGTTGGCGTTCGTCAGCCATCGAAGACATCGTGGCAACAATATCATCAGCAAGGAGCATCTATTTTCTGGGCTCAAAACCTTGACCACGAAGATAGTCAAGAATGTGATAATTCAACGCTTCTCGATAATAACCAAGGATATGGTCACACCAATCATTATCCGAAGTAGAGCCGCTACGAGTTTGATTATATCGAGTAATCTCCTTATCATATTCCACAAGAGCATCTGCGATAGCCGAATTGTCGGAATACTTATTGTGATGAATGACAGCACATAACGGCTGCTTGGGCTTCATGTCAGGCATTTCACGCGGCACACCGATAGCCAAGCCGCACACCACAAAAACACCCTTGGGGATGCCTAAGATTTTGGCTATGCCTTCCGGGTCGGCAGTGCGAGCATAGCCGATGCAACAGCAACCCAAACCGCAAGATGATGCGGCAATAAGCGCATTCTGCATAGCAAGAGCCGCATCAATCACCCCTACCATAATTCCGTCGAGAGTCGACTGAAACTCCGGAATCTCAAGGCCCTTTCGCTCCGCCACCTGCCATATCTTGTTAAAGTCGGCACAAAACACAAGGAAATGGTTGCAAGTTTTAATTTGCTTTTGGTTGGTAATAGCAAAAAGTTGCTCTTTAATATCCTGATTATCAATATCTATTACAGAAAATTGCTGTCCGTTATAACTGGTAGAAGTGTTGCGGATAGCCTCATATATAAACTCCATCGTTTCTGCCGGGATGGCATCACGCTCATATCGTCGAATGCTTCGACGCTCCAACAATGTTTCTTTGACTGTTTTCATTTATATATCCTCCACTATTTTATTGGGGTAGCCCCATGTCCTGGTTTGTCAAACAAAGTAATTTTACCATCAATAACTTTCACCCCATCAAAGCTATCATTAGCAATCAACAGATTGCCGTCGAGATCCACCCATTGCGCCATTGGGGCAAGTTGAGCTGCGGCACTGATGGCACAAGAAGTTTCAGTCATACAGCCAATCATCAATTTCATACCGAGCGATTTGGCAAGCACAGCCATCTTGTAAGCTTCGTGCATACCTGTGCTCTTCATCAATTTGATGTTTATTCCGTCGTACACTTGATAAGCGCGCATCACATCAGGCAAACGTTGCAAAAACTCATCGGCAATAATTGGCAACGGACTACGCTCGCGAAGCCATGCCGTCTCGTCAATCATCTTCTTGTCAAATGGCTGTTCGACAAACATACACCCTCTCTCTTTCAGCCAATAGCACATTTCCAGAGCTTTCTCCTTATCGGTCCATCCTTGATTTGCATCAACACACAGCGGACGGTCGGTCATCGAACGAATAATTTCCACAAGCTCTTTGTCATTGTCAAGACCCATTTTCACTTTTAATACCTTATATGGAGCAGCCTCTTCCACCTTTTGGCGCACCACATCGGGCTTATCAATGCCGATAGTAAATGAGGTGTTTGGAGTTTTTTCGGGCGACAATCCCCAAATCTTATACCATGGTTGTCCCATAATTTTCCCGAGCAAGTCGTGAAGAGCGATATCGACAGAAGCTTTTGCCGCACGATTATCGGGCATCACTCCGTCAACATAAGATAGAATCTCTTCTATACGGAAAGGGTCAGAAAATTGTTGCAAGTCGAGCATAGAAAGGAACTTACACACAGACTCTATTGATTCGCCCAGATAAGGAGGCATCGAAGCCTCTCCATATCCAATGATTCCGTCATATTCCAATTCTACCAACACATCGGGAGTGGTGGTGCGACTATTGCGAGCCAAGTTAAACGCATGGCGCAACCGCAACTCGTTTGGTTTATAAGAAAGATTTAGCCGTCCGCTTTTAGCCACCTTTCTCACCGGCTCGTTGCCGGCGGAGAGCGAAACAGGCGCCGACACGGCTATCAATCCGAGTGCAGTACCTTTTAAAAATTTTCTTCGGTCCATAAATATATAATTATTCCAATTTACTTATTAAAAATACCAAGGATGGTCTTTCACTGCTATTATGCCTTGAGTGCCCACCTCTCCTTGAATTCTCGACATCGAAATAAAAGTATAGTCAAGGTAGTCGGAAGCTTCAGGGTCCATACTATTAACCTTTATCCGACCGCTACTGTGAATATATTTCCCGTCACCGATATACATAGCCACATGGGTTACTTTGCCGGCTTTAGTGCCAATAAAAATCAAGTCACCTTTTTGCGCCTCACTACGCCACTTTTTCCAGTTCACCTTTTTACCGGTAAGAGCTTGCTGCGAAGCGTCTCTTTGCAAGATAATGCCGTTTGAAAAATAAATGGTACGCATAAATCCCGAACAGTCAGACATCTTGCTTGACATGCCACCCCATAAATATGGTCTGCCCATCATAGCAAATGCATTAGCTTCAATTTTGGCATAATCAAAACTTTGGTCAGCCCATACATCAAACTTCTCGACATCGGATTTTTTGACATAGCCTTCACGAGAGTCGGCAGTTTTTACCAAATAATAACCGCCTTTCTCGCCTATTTGTTCAAGCACATTTCCCAACAAAAGGTCGGAAACGATGTTTTTCGCATCCACTTTAGGTGTAGCATACATCTCTGTTTCTCTCACAGTTACAGCCACACGCGGCGAAACCTTCCATGCTTCAAACTCCTCATCGCTCATCAGACGCATCGAGCTTTCGGTCATGTAACCTATATATCCATCCGGGGTCTGCACCATCAGCATCCCGTTTTCTTTCTTAAGCACACGCATCGGAGTGCCCATAATCGCTTGCGAAGATAGTTCTGAACCACTGCGAGGCTCAGCACGAAGACAAGCTACAGAGATAGACACCACCGCCCACTTCTCGGCAACCGACCCGTCTGGAAGCACTTTTACCTTGTCTCGATAGGTTATACCCTCTGCCTCGAGACGAGATATCAGAGCATCTTTTGCCCTCGGATTATCCACCTCTCCTGAAATTGTTGCCACACGCTCATTGCCGGCTTTTACTGTCCAAACAGCTACCCGAGTGTCGGGGGCAAACTCCTTTTTTACTTGTGCCACCACATCAGCAGCATTTCTTGCTTGCGCAAAAGCGACAGCGGTAACCATCAAAATAAAAATCAAAAGAATACTAATTTTCAGTTTCATTGCCTCAAGGATTATTTATCGCAAATTTACTTTTTTATTACGAAAAAAACAAAGCATAAAACTTCTTTTTGCTTGCTAATGGCATAATATTATTTCATCAAAATATGCAAACACATATAATAGTATTTTTGGGATAATAATTTCATTGTTGAGGTAAAAATTCAGTAAATGAAAATTGTTATACAACATAAATTTTTATTATACAATTGGCTATCAATTAATTAACGTCTTTAATATCTAACTATAAATTTTGTTTTGTTGAGTTTTAGTGAAATTAAATGTGAGGTGAATAGTATTCCTCATATATAACTTTGCATTGTCGAAAAACAAAAGAAATCAACAATTTTTACAAACATCATAAAATTAATTACTATGAATTTTAGAAACGTTACTATTTGTTTGGCATTGATGGCACTCGGCACACTTAGCGCGTCTGCAGCCACCAATATTGCACTCAACAAACCGACTGATGCATCTTCAGGTATATCGGCATTAGCTGTTGACGGCAACACAGGCACTCGTTGGGAATCATCGTCATACGACCATCAATGGTTTTATGTCGATTTGGAAGCATCTCATGACATCGACCATGTAAAGATAATGTGGGAAGGTGCATTCACTAAGCATTTTAAGATTTATGTAGCCGATGAGCTGACTCAATCTATGATTAACAACCTTAAAGACAATGTGTATGGCGATGACAGTCAAGCATCAACCTTGACAAACGACTTCACCGATGCAGGGTGGACAATGGTGGCTGACGTGACTCAAGAAAGCTATTTGCAATCACAGATTGTGGAAGTAACTTCCGGCACTAAAGGTCGATATGTGGCTATCGAATGTATCGAGCGTGGCACTGTGTGGGGCAACAGCTTCTGGGAATTTAGTGTATATGACAGCCCGGAAGAAGTGGCAAAACTTTCAAAAATCACACTTTCATGTGACAACACCGAAGGCTCTACCTCTCAATCATTCACCATCAATACCTCCTTTAAAGACCAATATGATGTAAACTACACTCTTACATCGGAAGAACAAGCGGCAATGCAATGGATAGTAAGCGAAGGCGCCTCTATTATTGGCAATGTGCTGACAGTGGAAAACCGGGGTACCTACACCGTAAAAGCGAAAATCGGAGATATTACATCTAACGAATTGACATTCAACATCATTGCTGAGGGAGCCAACCTCGCATTAAACAAGACAGTGGTTTCGGCAACCGAAGGTAGCGAGAATCCGCAAAATGCCATCGACGGCTTGGACACAATGTGGATTACACCCCACAATAACGAATCTACCAATAATGAATATGAAACAGAAATCGTAATCGACCTTGGCGTAGAATGTAACATCAACTGCGTGCACACATGGTGGGAGGGCGCTTCAGCAGCCGACTATACTGTGACATTCTCTAACGACAACATCACATATGGCGAGGCTCTCGAGGCATTTAAAGTAACCAATGGTGCCGGTATGATTAACCGCAACGACTGGTTATTACAGGAAGAAGCTATTCTTGCACGCTATGTAAAACTTCATGCCACAAAGGCTGCCACACAATACGGCATCAAACTCCGCGAACTTGAAGTATATTCCAACTCAGCTACAGTACTTTCATCAATAAAACTCACTGTGGATAAAGAATGTCAACCTGCAGGCGACTTTACCTTCACAGCTACCGGCTATGACCAATTTGGTGGCATTTATGACATCTCAACTCTTCTCGGAACGTATAATTGCAGCAATGCGACAATAATCAACAATGTTCTTTCAGCTTCTGAAGCCGGGGAATATACCGTGTCGTATACAATAGGTGACGTTACATCCAACGAAGTGACCGTTACCGTTGTTGACCCCAAGGGTGAGAATCTTGCTACCGGCAAATCGGTGACTGCTTGCGAAGGCGAACGTACCGGCGACTCTAAAGAAGACGGGGCTGTCGATGGTGTAGACAACAACACCAACCTTTGGGGTGTGGTCGAGCCTGCCGGGACAGTCGACCATACTTACGACGCTTGGCTCGCTGTAGACCTTGGCAAAGAATACAATCTCTATGTTGTGGCTCTTTCATGGGAAGGTGCAAACTCATGCCGATACACTGTAGAAACATCGCTCAACGGTGTTGATTATATCGTTGCCGCCACCTACGACAAGCCTGCAAAACAAGAATTCCGTAAAGACTATTTTGCTTTCGACGGCGACAAAGCACGCTATGTGAAAATCAACTGTACAAAAGCATCTACCGGCTATGGCACAAAACTCATGGAGCTTTACGTTTATGACATCGATGGCACCACCAGTGATGCCGCTTTGCTAACGTTTACCAACGACAATGCCATCAATATAGCTAACGGCATCATCTCCGTTTCCAAGCCGTCAACCATCACTGTTTACAGCCTCAACGGCACGACTGTAGAAGAGGCTGCAAGCACTCGTTCGCTCGACATTCGCCACCTTGCTCACGGAGCTTATATCGTGAAAATGGTCGACGAAAACGGTGCGACAATAGTGAAGAAAGTAATTAAGTAATTTCCCCAAAATAGTAAAAGAATGTTTTAGGTAAAAAATGTCTCCGTCGTCATCGCATTTGCGGCGGAGACATTTTGTTTTTTAACACTCCTTTAACAATGACAGCAAAGAAAACATATATAGCATCCGCATTTTTAGCTTTTTCGATATCTGCTATGGCTCAAAATCCGGTAGCAGTGGGGAGCGGAAGTTATGCGGAATACACCCCCCTCTTTAAATCAAAAACCGACCAACACGGCGGCGACAAAAGCCGCTTTATGGAAACACGCCACATCTACGTCAATCCGGAGTGTGAGGGACAACCTCTTCCCACCAACGATTGGTGGACATATATGCTCGTTGATGCCTACAGTGGCGTACTTTGGTCGTATCCACAAGTGGTGAAAGCCGAAGGCTACGGCATCTTCGTGGCACATCCCAACCATTGGAGTAGTGATGGATGTGAGATGAAGTGGGACACTAAAATCACTGTCAAGGGCAAGAAGTTTCGACCCGACCATGCCGATGCTTGGGATTGGAGCGACTGGCATGTGAAGATGCGGCTTGCCGACGGTGAGAAATCGATGGATGTGACAATGGCTCAAGGGATGCCTTTCACGTGGATTGAGCCGGACAATCTTGACCTGCTGATAAATATTGCCGATGGCACTCTCTCCGACTGTCACGGCAATGCCATCGAGTTGCCTTACGAAGGCAATCGCATGGCAGTAACTATAGGTAGCGATGTCTACGGATTGTATATGCCCGAAGGCACTGTCGTCGACTATGCCGACGAGGGCGATATCTCGCTGTCGTTTACCTCTCACACACCACAATATCTATCTATTGCCATACTACCGGCGACTGACTGTCTTGACGAATATGCCTACTATGCCCCTGTTGTGCCACGAGCCACAACGGTGGATTGGAGCTATAACGAGACTTCGGGCATTATGACTTCTTCATGGCGTATCGACAGCGAGAACCTCAACGGTGATGCTAACCTCTCGGTGATGCAAGGATTCTTGCCCCATCATTATAAAAATTCTATTACCAAACCCTCTTTTGGCGACATCACCTATGCCACACCGCGAGGATTGATGAAGATAGCCACAGGTAATGAGTTTGTCACCTCCTACTCGTTTAGCGGCATTCTCCCTTGGTTTGCCGCTCCCGGCACTCACGACAATATTGATAATCCCTATAACCGCGAGCGCATGAAGCAAATAATTACGGATTATGCCAAGAGCGGAGGCTTTGGTGCCGACACTTATTGGGGTGGTAAGGGATTGACACAGATGGCTCTCTATATGACTTTCGCTAAAGAAATGGGAGAAACGGAATTGTTTGAGATGTGTCGCAACCGCCTCCGCACGGTGATGGAAGACTGGCTCACATATACTCCCGGCGAAAAGCAGCGCTTCTTTGCACGCTACGACCGTTGGGGCGCACTCGTGGGTTACGACACCAGCTACGATAGCGACACCTTCAACGACCACCATTTTCATTACGGCTATTTCACTTACGCCGGAGCATTGCTCGCTATGGTGGATGAAGACTTCTGCCAGCGCTATGGCGAGATGTTGCGACTCATTGCTAAAGACTATGCCAACTGGGAGCGCGACGACCACCGTTTCCCCCTGTTCCGCACTTTCACTCCATGGAGCGGACACTCCTACGCCGGAGGGCTGGGGAATGCCGGCAATGGAAACGGGCAGGAATCGACATCGGAAGCAATGCAAGGATGGGGAGGCATTTACCTTCTCGGTGTGGCTTTAGGCGACAAGGCGATGCGTGATGCCGGCATCTTCGGTTGGGTAACCGAATCAAAGGGAGTGGCTGAATATTGGTTTGACCGCGACCACCAAAACACCGCCAACGGACTATACACCAAGCCATGGTGTACCAACCTCACCGCCGCCGGCATCGGATGGTGGACATGGTTTTCGGGCGACCACGTGTGGATGCATTCCATCCAATGGATGCCCATATCGCCGTGCTTGGACTATCTTAGCGAAGACCTTGACTTTGCACGTTGGGACTACGAGAAGATGTGGGAATCCAAAGAAATAGGCGGATGGGTGACCGGCAATCTTGCAGATGGCGAGTCGGCGCTAAGCAAGGATTCGGGCTTGGGCAATGTTGTGTTGTCCTATCAGCAACGCTTTGATGCTCCTGCCGTGGCAAAGATTTTTGATGAGATGTGGGATGCCAATCAGAATGTGGCACGAGCTATCGATACCGGGGGCATAACCTATTATATCACTCACAGTCACCTCACCTATGGCGACCGCGACTTTGCTGTTCATGCCGATACACCCACAGCATCGGCTTACCACAACAACGGTTCCTACACCTATGTGGCTTTCAATCCCGACTCCTCTGAGCGAATGGTGACTTTCTATCGCGAGGGAGTCATTGTGGCATCGTTTAAGGTTCCTGCACATAGCTTCACAGTGTATACATCCGCTCCGGAGGCTGTAGCGGTGGTTATCGACAAGCCTTCGAGTCTCACTATAGAGCCTCATTCGGCAATCGCATTGAGCGGCAAAATAATCGACCAATATGGAGCTACGATAGACGGCATAACACCGGAATGGACGTGCACTTCAGGCGGCACAATAACACCGGACGGAGTATTTACCGCCGGTAGCGGAAGCATCGACAATTGTATGGTGACAGCTACCTACGGTAATCTGTCGACAACACTCTCCCTACGCATCGGCAACAAACCCGTTGCTACCGACATTGCAATCACTCCTACAACCGAATATGCTGAAGTGGGAAGCACTGTGGAGTTTACATTGAAGGCTTCCGACCAATATGGCGATGCGATTTATCTGCCTCGGTCGTGGGTTATCGAAAAAGATGGAGTATCTATAACCTCCGACTCTATCCTTTGCACCACCACACCCGGCATATATACCATTAAAGCTATAACTGCTGAAAAGACTCTCACTCACAGCATTTATATCACACCGAAGATGCCAAACCTCGCATTGGGGAAAACCGTAACGGCAAGTAGCGAAGAAAACGCAGGTACGCTCAAAGGAAATGCCGTCGACGGCAATCCCTCCACTCGTTGGGGCAGTGAACACACCGACAACGAATGGCTTGCTGTTGACCTTGGCGCAACGATGTATGTAGATGCGGTGAGTTGCCTATGGGAAGCTGCTTATGCCTCTTCCTACGAGGTGCAAACCTCCGACAACGGCACTGAGTGGACCACCGCTGCAATTGCTACAGGGGCAGCTAATGCCACAGTCACCACTGACATCAGACAGAATACTCGACACATCAGGATTAAAGGTATATCAAGGGCTACTACCTATGGCTATTCGCTATATGAGTTGCAAGTGACGGGCATTGACCCCAACAATGATGCATCAGCCTTGTTAGGTCTCGATATTGTATCCCCCAAAACACTTGTCAAAGCGGGAGAGTCGTATGCGCTGTCTGCCAAAGGCTTTGATGGTGTAGGCAATGCCATGGAGATGAGCAATGTGGCTTGGAACATTACTGAGGGCGACGGCACTATTACCGCAGATGGCTTGTATATGCCGGAAGGCTACGGCATAGCTAAAGTGACGGCCACGGCACAGGGGTTGTCGGTGAGCCGCGAGTTTATTGTGGAGGAGGCTATCACCGCACGCACCATCGAAATGTCGCCTGCGTTGGCGGAAATCACACCTGGAGAGAGCCTCACTTTCGAGATTTGCGCCTATGACCAATTTTCAGTGGAAATAAATTCACCGGAGGTGACATTTTCTTGTGCCGACCATCCGGAATGGCTCAGCGGAGCGACATTTACGCCTATGACTACAGGACATTTTGAAGTCACTGCAACCATCGGCTCGTTGTCGACAACGGCACAAATCACAGTGGCTGACTTCTCAGACGTTAATCTTGCTCTAAACAAAAAAGTTTATGCCTCAAGTTATGAAGACAATAGCACTCTTCCGCAATTTGCTGTTGACGGTGACCTCTCCACACGTTGGGGTAGTAGCTTTGAAGACAATCAATTTCTTGTGGTGGACCTCGGCGATATCTATGTTCTCAACAATGTGATGATTGATTGGAATTCGGGAGCATGGGCTACGGCATACCGCATCGAAGTGTCGAAAGATGAGGACAAGTGGACAAAAGTGGTTGAAGCTGAGGGTGTAGCCTCCGGTAAAGCCGTTCATCAATTGGAGGCGGTGGCAGGAAGATATGTGCGCATCTATTGCACTACAAGAGCCAATGGCTACGGCTCATGCATCAACGAACTATCCGTGTATGGGTCTGCCGTCTATACCAACCCTACCCCAACAACAATCAGGGTCATCCCATCAACAGAGCAGACTCTATGTGTAGGCGACAAGATGAAGATGCAGGCTGTGGTCATCGACCAATATGGCATTGACTGCACCACCGACAACTCCCCTACATGGAGCGTCGATGGTGATGCTGTAACTATAGCCACCGACGGGATGGTAACGGCTGTGAAAGAAGGCACAGCTACCGTCAAAGCTCATTGTGGGACTCTTACAGCTTCAATCGCTGTTGTTGTCCGCCCGGAGCGATATGTAGCCGGCTTACAAATCGAACCGGGGATAATCGAAATGGAAGTGAATGCCTCTAAAGCAATTGTGGCGCACATAACCGACCAATACGGAGAGGTGATGGACCTCACACCATCGTGGTCCATTCCTCAAGGACTGACAATCGCAGAAGGCATTCTCACTGCTACGGCTGTAGGCGAATATACTCTTACAGCCTCCTATGCTGACTTCACGGCAACGGCAAAAGTTACTGTAATACCTACACTTACGGAGAATATTGCTCTAAAGAAGACTATCAAAGGGTCGCATAGCGAAGGTATTCTCTCTGCCGCCAACGATGGCAATGCGGGAACTCGCTGGATTAGCAATGCCGAGAGCAACGAGGCAGCATGGATTGAAATCGACCTCGGCGACACTTATCATATCTTGAGAAGCAACATTCTTTGGGAGCGAGCGGCGGCAGGCGACTATCAACTACTTGTCTCAGACGACGGAGCTACATGGACAACGGTAATGGAGGTAAGCGGACTCAACGACACAGGAGCCGACCGCACCGATGAGACATCAACCGATGCCTATGGCAGATATGTGAGATTAAATATGACAAAGCGCGCCACCGCTTGGGCTTACTCAATTTGGGAATGGCAACTGTTTGGCACTCTCAACAAAGGGGGTAATCCGTCAGGTATGATTAGCATTAATGACGTTGAGGCGACACCTCGCATTATTACTACCTGCAATCAAGTAAAAGTCATAGGAGATGCAGTAGCAGTGAAAATCTACAACACTGCGGGCACAATGATTACCTATGCCAAGGGCGCTTGTTGCATAGCATTGACACCGGGCGTATATATCGTTGTAGTCGAAAGTAATACCTCAACTATCTGCCGTAAGGTGACGTTACACTAAGATACTAAGATTTGTTGGAGAGGGTTAGGGTGAATTTTCACTCTTCCCTCTTCACAATTTTCATGAGGCTGTCGCGGTCTTCAAGGAGAAGGTCGGTATAGAAAAGACGGAGAGCCAAACGGCTCATCACAGGATAGTCGGCAACATCCCTCGACAATTCGCTGACCACAAACTTCGAAAAGCGACGTTGCTCGACATCAAAGAGATTTTTCAGAGAGTCTTCGTCAGTGCGCGTGAGAGTAGAGTCAGCCACAAGGCGAAGATAAGATTGATTGATTTTCCGGCAATATTCACGATTCACGATTTTTTGAGACAAAAGGCGAGTGAGGCGGTCGTTGCTGCGAGAGCCGTAGATGCGATAAAGGGAACTGTCGGCAACGATAGTGATGCGATTGTCGGTGAGCACAAACGAATAAGCGATAGTGTCGCCCTTGAGTCTGACAAAGGCTTCTGCAGCATCGCCGATAGAGCCGTGAAAACGATAGACACCGGCTTGAGGCTTGACGCTATCCAGCAGTTGCACCTTGTCATATTCCGGCAACAGCACATATAGACACGCCGTGCAGTCGGTGGTTTTAGCAGATTTGAAAACCACCTCATAAGTAGGCTTTGTCTCCTCTTTACCGCAAGAGGCAATCATTAGAGCCGTAAGAACAGTGACAAACAACTTACTTATCTTCATTTTTCTCCAAGTCAAGCAAAAAATATCGTTTATCCCACGCCCATACTTGTTTGCCGACAAACTTATAACGCTTACCGTCGACCTTTGCCGGCATAGTCACTATCTGCGCCTTTCCGTGGGCATCAAGCAGAGAGTCGAGCGGCATTTTGTTGGCTACGGTGTAGATGATATGGTCGTCAAGGTTGGGTGTGAGTTGCATCAATTCGTTAGGATTAAGGCGATAGAAAGCCACCGGAGTTGCAAGATTGTTGCGTGCCGATTGCCAAGCATATACATCTTTAAATTTCACTTGTGGCATCACAATCGAGAAAAACAAGACGATGAGCAATCCGAAATAGCTACGCCATAATGACGACATCGCCGTGAGCACTTGCGGCACAATAAGCATCAATATCGGCATCAAGGCGAAATAATAGCGCGGCTGTTTAAGCACGGATGCATATTGCACCAACGGCATTATCAGCAACACTATCAAGGGTAACCACACGAAATTTTTTTGGAGGAAGAGACGTCGCAAAGTGCCGCGAGTGACTACCCCTGCAATAAGCGTTGCCACTATCACAAAGTAGCCATAACGAGTGAAGAGCAGATGGCAGAGGTCGCGCCCCCATGCAAACGACACCGACATTGAGAAATTGCGGAAAGCAAGGGTCTGATGCGGTGTTTTATAGAGAATAAACATAAAAAATCCTGAATAGAGAAGCCAAGCAATAGCCACGGCAAGAATACCGGAAAAGATGGTCATTGTCACCACGCGAGGACGCTTGTAACGCCAAGCGGCGACACACAACACACAGCATAAGGCAGCCACATAGAAAGCATTGAAATAACCTAAAGATATTACCGCAGCAATGCTCAAGCTCAGAGCGACAACAGTGCGCCATTTTGAAAACAGTCGACCTTCTCTCATCTTCTGCACTATCCCCACGGTAACAAATGTGAGCACCAACACCGCTGTTTCAGCCATCTGATATTCACGGAGCATCATAGTGTTGCGCACCGACATCACATTTAGGAAAGCCACAGCCAAGCCGGCATACACCACGAGGTCTTTACGCCCGAAGATGCGTCTCAACAGTCGCAACATCACATAAAACGACAGGCAGAAAAACAACAGATTGAGCGCACCCCCGCGGCGGATGTATCTCTCAACATCCCAGCAATCCAACCCGGTGAGCACCACCCTCAACGCCATATAATATAGACTTGCGTGAGGAGCGTCGCCATTGTTGTGCCATAGCTGCACGAGGTCGTCAATAGTGCCTTTCATTCCGGCATTGCCTGAGGCTACAAGGCGATTCTTGAGGTCATCACCGCTGTATTCACCATCGGGAAGTGGAATGTTGTAGTTTGGGTCGCAAGTAGAGATAGCCAATGAATACACTTCATCAGAATGAAGCTCGTGTTTTGAGGTGATACTTGTCACACGCAGTGACAAAGCGCAGGCAAAGATTGCCAAATAAATCACCACATTAAACAATTTGCGACGAGCCACATAAAAACGCATCACACGCTCAGAGATTCGCGAGATAAAAATCTCTACACTGCTACGAGGTTTAACCACTTGCTTATGTTTGTATTTATTCTTCATAATCACTCTTTATTGAGCCAACGACAAATTCACCGAGATGCCGTAGTTGCTGTTGGTGGTAGGATAAGCCGACGATGAGATTAGAGGCTTATTAATTTGATGGTCAAAATATGCAGAGAGAGTCAATCGCTTCGACAACACATAGCTTGCCGTGAAATTGATAGCCATAGACTGAGTGCCGGCAGTAGCTTGGTTGGTGCCTTCCTGCATCTTTCTTATAAGTGTTTGATTGTTTTGGAAAGAAAAGTCGGCATTGAGCGTGAGGTCGTTGCTCACCCCCTTTTGACTCCCCTTCATCTTGAGCACGGTGTTGAATTTGGCAATCTTATATCCGGCACCTACAGTGATAGCTCTCTGACACGCCTCCACAAGTTGTCCGGCAGCAGTGTTAAGCGTCAGGGTGCGCCCATCGCGATATTCGAGGTTTACCGACAAATTGTTTTTCAACGTAGCATTCACGCCAAGTAGCGGAGCAAACTTCTCGGTGATAGCCACCGACGAAATATTGTAGGGCGATGAAGGTATAGGCTTACCCGTAAGTTCGTCGAGAGTAAAGCCATAGTCGCCGTTGCCACCATCCACCCAGTTGAGATAGCTTGCAAACGACCCCACACTGTATGTGCATTGATAAGCATGAGTAAGCGTAAGGCTGCGGAAGATGTTGCTGAGGTTGCCAATCTTCACCAATCCGTCGTAGGTTACACGCCAGTTGGGGAGGATTTGTGCCAACGACGGGAATGGGGAGGTCTTAATCTTCTCCACATCTTTACCTGTATATGCTGCGAGAAAAGCCGGAATAAGCACATCGCTGCTTGCTTGCTGCACACCACCGATAGTCGGGTCATAGGGCTTGCCGGCATAGGCTGTGCCGGAGAGGAATCCGGCATCGGGATAAGCCATCCCCGCATAGTTGTTTTCCAAACGCGCCGCAACCTTCGGAATGTTGGCAATAAACTCGTTGTAGGTGTCGGAAGCATAGCCGTTATTGCTCTTGGAGCGACGAAGCGAGGTGGCAATGGCACAGGTGGTCATCGTGAAGCTACCGCTGCGTGAAGTGGGCATCGCATCATACATAAATTGTATTTGATTGGTGCGATTGTCGGTACGATTAGCGGTGAGTTGTATCTTCAAGCCACGAATAGGTTCGAGCTGTATCTCAAAGTTATACTCAGTGGTGCGGGAGAAAATTGCCGGAGTGGAAAGGTTGTCGTCACCCAATAGCCACCCTCGTGCCATCGCTTTTTGCAGATAGCTCTCATCGGTAAAGCCGAAGGCGAAATCCATGCCCGGCGACATCGGTCCATAGTTTTTACTTTGTCCCAACAAGTCGCCCACTTCGGGGATAAACTGGGGTATGTTGGATGTACGAGTGTTGCGCCACTTAAAGCTGACACTACGCAACGACATAGCAAATCGTGCGGCATGGTCGCCAATCTCTTTCCATAGATTCACGTCTTTGGTGAGGTCTTCGGTTACTATAAGTTTGACATTTTGCGTGCCTGTGGTGAGGATTTGCAAGGTGTTGTCGTCGACGACCTTTGTTTTTAAGCTAAACGGCTTGCCATCGAGAGTGGTGGCACTGACCTTCACTTTCTTTGTGCGCAAATTATGTTTCACCTCTATCAGCGTGTCTTTGAGCTGATAGGTGCGTTGAAACTTGCGCGGTTTCTTTTCTTTCTCCTTCCCGGTGCGACTATTTGAAGAGAAACGCTTATTTACGTTTTTCAGATATTTATTTTTGTTATAAAGCGTCTCGAAATTGATTTTCGAGTCGAGATTCCACACAGCATTGTTGGCAATAGAGTTGCCCACCACCTCATCGGCGAGGTTGGCACCGCGCTCCCAACGATAGGTGGCATTATAACTTATGTTTCCGTTAAGATAGTCAAGGAATGGGATTTTGCTGAAAGGCGCCTTATAGGAGGCGGTAAACGACTGCGAATAGTTCCACGGTGTGCCGAAGTCGCGGATGCTGTTCATCACCGTATCTTTCCAGTTGCGATATTCGTCGGGGAATAGTTTTTTATTTACCGCACCCATCGCCTCCTCGATGCGAGCAAGGGTGTTGGAATTAAACGACAGCGACAGCGTTTTGGTGAGATTCCAAGTAATGGCAAATTTGCGGTCCCAATAGAAATTCTTGCTCACCGACACCGGCACGTCGACCTCCACATCGGCTTCGTTGCGCGACTGAAGCTCATAGTAGTAGCGAGTGATGTTGGTGGTGAAATTGAGCGATGTCGGGAAATACGATAGTTCCCAATCTTTTAAAAATTTAGCATTCTTCGACTTGCTCTTGAGCGAGTTGAAAGGCTTCCACGGCTTGAATGCCGGGTTGTAGGCATATTGCAAACTGCCGCGATAGTCGTTGATGTGCTCATATTCCACTGTCGGTGAGATATTTTCTTGCTTATTGAAGGAGAAATTAAGCGTAAAGTTGGCAGGGTCCCACGGCATCGGAAGCTTACTCTTCACACCGAAATTAAATCCCGAAACACTGAAACTCTTCACCGTAGCTGTTTCGATGGCATAATTGCTGATGGAGTCACGTTCCTCCTTGGTTGCAGCCTCGTCGAGAGCATCTTTCAAGAGGATATCTTGGTCAAGAGGATTATATTTGGGCGAAATTTTTTCTTTCGACACCGAATAATAGACCGGAGCTTTGAGCTTAAGCACATCGGGCATAAAGCGCCCCATATCCACCTGTAAAGCAATGTTATACTGCTTATAATCATCCATGCGGCGCGA
This sequence comes from bacterium, assembly GCA_004561555.1. Lineage (GTDB taxonomy): Bacteria > Bacteroidota > Bacteroidia > Bacteroidales > Muribaculaceae > Limisoma. Next base: position 16,751 of record SFVH01000012.1, on the reverse strand, counting down.
CGACAAACTTTGGTCGACATTACCGAATCCCACGGTTTCGATATGACCTCCAAAATTCAGGGTAGCAATGTCGGAAATACCCAAATTGACCGTACCTTTGGCCGCCCAACCACCATCTTCGTCGAAGTCGGTCACTTTAAGCTCATTAACCCACACCTCACCACTTTTTTCACGGTCTGAATTATTGCGCACACCAATCATCACCACCCTCACATCACTCAACGACGGATTGCCGAGCACACTCACACGGTTAGCCTCGTGATTGGGGTCGTGAGCGGTGAATACGGTGAGATTGCTCACCCCGCTACCCTCTTCATGTTTTGAGCGGTTGCGGTCTTTCTTCAAGTCGGTGAACACGCTGAGGTTGATATCCATAAAGTTGGCTTCGGGCCACACAGCATATTGGTCGGTGCTGTTATAAGTGTTGTAATGTCCGGGAGGGGTGAGCTTCAACGGCACCTCATACTCATAGTAATTATTTTTTATGTCGGTGCCCAAACGCAAGAACACCGATAGGTCGCCATCTTTGAGTTCGCCTGCCACATCTTCAATAAGGCGTTCGGCATGGGTGAACAGTTGTAGACGCTTGTAGATGCGAAGGTCCATTGCCGTGTTTTTATACACACCGCGAGCATCCCCGGCTTTCAAGTCGGTCACTTTCATCGACATCGACTGCTCGTTGAGCTGAGTGATTTGCGACTGTCCCGGGTCGACAATACGATTTACTCCCGGTGGCAACACATAATTCACCGGCTCTCGTCCGGCATTCTCCTCAATATTTACCACCGAAGTAGAAAGAGTGCCTTCGGCAGGAGCATCGGCCCGAGAGTTAAGGTTATAATTATAAGCACGCCAATCGCCGCGCACAAGTTCCATCGTGGCAAAGCGCAAGTGGGTGGCTTGCTTGAATCCGGTCATAAACATACGCATAAAGCGAATCGTTGAGAAATCGGAAATCGAGCCTACCACTTTTTCATATTCATGCAAAGGTATCTTAAACTGATACCAAGTGATTTCCGGCTTGGTGCCGTTGGCGAGAAGGACTGTCGACACTTGCTTGTCGGTGATATAGTTTTTTCCCACCACCATATCTTCCGGACGCAAGGAGATGTGATATTGGTAGTAGCGCTCGTATTCGTTGAGCGTATTATCTTGATTGATGTCCTCCACATCAGGCACACTACGCGACGACTGATATAACCCGTCTTTCTCATCATTATCACCAAGAGAGTTGCCTTCGGTGCCGTTGTAGTGCTTGTAACGCTCGAGGATAGAGAGGCGACCTTCGTCGTAGTCATAGCCGCGATAATAGTGGTAGTTGTCGCCGGCGGGGTCATTAAACGGCGAGAATTGGTCGTCTTCCATCTCTGCAATCTTCTCCGGCGACAGCTTGGTACGAAGCTGATTGAGGTAATCGCTATAAGTGGAAAAGGCAAACTCTTGCTCCGTCGACAAGCCGTTTAACCCGACATCTTGGTTTTTGCGTGCACCGTTGGTATTGTCAAACGCATAGGTGAGCGACGTCTCCAAGGGCACACGTCCCCACACCGTTTCGCGAGTCTTACCTTCGGGATTACCATCAACGGGCATACCGTTTTCATACGATTTATAACCGTCTTTCAAGATATCTTCGCTCAATTCGCCGAGGTTAAAGTAGAGGTCACCACCGGGATTGTTTTCTTCGGTTACGGCGAAGGGGTCCATCATCCAAAATTGGATATATTCAATGTTGGAGGTCTCAAAGTTGGTGTTGTCGAGCTTACGCATAATGCCACCCCACCGCTTTTCCGGATTAAGGAGATTGAAATTGGCATCGATATTGGTAGCATCAAGGTTATAAGGTCCACGCTCTGTGGGATAAAACGACAGGTTGAGCGTTTGTATCGCCGAAGCCTCGCCGTAGTTAAGTTCGCGGTTGGGCCATATTTCATGAGTAGTCACCTCACGCACATACGGACTTGACATCTGCTCCTTGTCGTTTTTGATATATGCCGGACACAACGAAGAATTCTTCTGAGTGAACATACGGTCTACATAGTACCACGCCAGGAGGGCACGATTCTTACCATAATCCACATTATTTGACAACGCTGCTTCGGGAAACATACCTCCGTTGGGGTCAAGAGGTGTGGAAGCCAAAAACCACGAATACGGCGAACGAATATCGATGGTGTTTTGCGAAGTCTCAAAATCGTCGAGATATGAGCTGCCACTATTGCTACCAGTGGTCTTCTTATGGGGGATGAGTTGTGCAAACTCGCCCTTGACATTGAGCGTTGACGGGGCAGAAGCATTGACCGTGGGGATAGCGTTGAGCAAGTTGGTGAGCCACATGAATTTGGTGTTGTACGACAAATTCATGCCCCAAATAGTGTTGTTGATAAGTTCGTCACCGAGAGCCACCTTTTCAGTGAGAGGCTTCTCCGAGAAATGCATCAATGTGGCACCGATATTAAAATCCTTGTTGAAGGCATAATTCATATCAAGTCCGACGAGTGTCTTGCGCTGTGTGCTATACATCGACTGATTTTCGAGCGACACCGAGATGTTTGCACCCGAGTCGATGATGCTTTGGTTGGTGATAGTCACCGTACCCATATTATAGTCGACGGTATAGTCGGAGTTTTCGGTGAGTGTCACCCCTCCGGCAGTGACCACCACTGAGCCGCGAGGCACATTCATAGCATTTAGCTTGATAGTGGAGCCTGACGATGCTTGATATTCGCCGGTAAGGATAAATTTGTTTTTGTCTTGAAACTGTCGCGCCACAGTGAGCGTGGAGTCATACAGCTCATGATAGCAATACCTCTCGGCATCGGCTTTATTAGATAGTTGACTCTCCAGATAACTACCAAACGGCTCTACCACCGGGAAAATCACCTTGCCTTGAGCGGCAATGATAGTATATCCTTCGATAAAGTCGTAGAAGCCGTCGGGGTGGTTCTCGTTGTTAGAGTCGAGACGGTCTACATTGAGCACTTGTATCAACGGTTTGTTGCGAATAGGGTCGGCAGGTAAATATTGCACCGTCGTACCGGTGGAATCGCTCAGATATTTCACATTTAAGCGAAACTTGTTTTTCTGTATTTGATATGCACCGAGCGAATAGACATTTTTCATCATGAGGTCCCAGTTGGCATATTGCGGCGACACTGTGGAGCCTTTGAGCATCTTCACATAAAGAGCTTGCCCGGAATCAGTCACATCGCTTGAAAATTCGCCCACTTGATACACCTTCCCTTGATAGGTATATTCATAAGCCACGGCAAGCACCTCGTCGGCATTGAGTGCTGAAGTGAGCGATATATAACCGAGAGAGGCGTTAAGCTTATATTCCGACGCACTCAACAGACGCGCACTCTCCACCTTCTCATAATCGCGACCTCCTTCAATGCCGTAAGCCGACAGAGGCTCGAGCACGGTGGTCACTTGCGATATATCGCGAGAACCGGGATAAATGGATTTAACTTCAGAGAGCAGATTGTTGGAGCTGTTGCAAGGCACCACCATTGACGGGTCGGGCTGCCAATGTTTGCTTTGTAGGTGAGTGTCTTCGGCAAGGTCCATAAAGCTAACCAAGTGGCGCGCTTCATTGTAGGTGCCTCGCTGATTGGTGACCCACACTTCGATGCGCGTGATGTTGATGCCCGACGACACATAAGGCAGTTTGGAGGCAAAACGGTCGTAATTGTCACGGAAATAATGGCTGAGGAAGAAATGACGATTTTTGTCATATTCATCTGCATTAATCGTGAATTCAGTGGTCTGCGATCCTCCCTTTGAATTAACGGTCTTGGTTTCCGAATTTTGTTGCGAGGCGAGAGCCGTGAGAGTCAGTTTTCCAAACTGCAACGTGGTCTTCAAGCCGAAGAGCGCCGTACTACCCTTTATCAACGAAGAGCCGGTGGTCATCGACACATTACCTGCTTCTATACTTTTAATTATTTCATCTTCCTCCCCCTCATATTTCAATTTGAGATTTTTGGAGTCGAAGTCGAAAGTTGCGTCGGTGTTATAACTCATATTAAATTTCATCTTCGACCCCACCGAAGCGTCGACTGTGGCTTGGATTTTTTGGTCGAAGTCGAAATAAGTTTTTCTGCGAGCACTCGCCGGAAGAGCGGGGTTGTCGGTTTTATTGGATTTCACTCCCATAGTCACCTTTACCGACCCTTGAGTCTTGAGCTTCACACCACCGGGGCCAAACACCTTCTCCAACGGTCCGAGGGCAAAATTCATATCGAAGATATTAAACTTATTCTTGCTCTTTCCCTCAAAAGACTCGCTGTTGCGCTTGCGATAATATTCAATCATTGAGTTACGCAGCTCCATATTGTTGTAGGCCGCAGAAGAAAGAATGAATGGGGTGGTGATTTCGCGGTCGCCCACCTTGGTGTGTATCACATAAGTATCGGTTTCGTAATCATATACGGCTTCCGTCTTAATATTTGAGGGGTCCTTCAAGTCGATTGCCTGTCGCCCGGGAGCAAGGAGCTCATCGTAGCCGGGAGTAACTGTAGGCTTTACGGGATAGTGCAGAGAGGAGCTGTCAGCAGAATTGCTACGTCCGGCAAAAATCACCGGTGGTTGCGCAACCTCGTTTTTCTTGTGCTGCGCATAACCAATGAAATGAGCGGCAAAGCATGCCACCATCAATGCCATCGTGGTCCAAAAATATTTCTTCGTCTCTCTATTTTTCATCCGAAGTTGTTAATCCTCAAAAAACCTGCCACTCTCATATTGTGAGCTACGACCCTACAACAACTTGAGAGCCTTCTTAATCAAGCTTTCGGCTGTTTCTACAGGGCTGTCTTTCAACAGTTTACCCACAGTCTTCTGCACAGCCGCCTTGGGGAAGCCCAGCATTATGAGAGCCGACACAGCTTCATCGTAAGCCTCCGAATTGTTTTCCAATTGTAGTATTAACGGATTATCTCCTTGATTTATTTTATCTTTGAGGTCAACAATTATGCGTTGTGCCGTTTTTATGCCTATGCCTTTCACCGCTTTAAGCATATTGACATTGCCGGTGGCTATCACGCCCTGCAAGTCGGCAACGGTAAAAGCCGACAATATCATCCGTGCGGTGTTGGGACCCACCCCCGACACGGTGATGAGTAGCATAAACAGCTCTCTCTCCGGGCGGTCGGCAAATCCATAAAGCACATGGGCATCTTCACGGATTGACTCGCAGACGTATAGCTTAATCTGTTTAGTGTTTTGTATTTTAGTGTAGCAATTAAGCGAAATATTTAAAAAATAACCTACACCTCCACATTCCAAAACGGCATAAGTAGGTGTAATCTCCGTCAATTCGCCATTCAAATACTCTATCATAATCGTTGCTCGAAATTAAGTTGCATTAATAATACAAAAGTAGTCAAATCCATTGATTGCACAATGAATTTGACTGCTTTTTACTATCAACACAAATACTTAGCGCTTGTCGGCATTGCCCTCATAATAATTCACGAAGGCTTGATTCACAAGGCGGTTACCACCGGGAGTGGGATAATCGCCGGAGAAATACCAATCACCGGGACAACTCGTAATGGAATGATGCAATCCCTCAATGGTTTGATACACTATTTCCACTTTGGCATTCACACCCTTCGGAGTGAGCATCTCAGCCATCTTGCGAGAAATATCTATGTCGGAAAACGGCTCATAAATGCGCTTCACAGCATTATTCATCTCCTCCATAGGCAATGACAACTGTCGCCGACATTCTTTATAAGTGGCATCAATCACCTCTTGCATACCTCTATCTTTGAGTAATTCGATAGCGGCACGGAAGGCGATAAATTCACTCATACGCGACATATCGATGCCGTAGCAGTCGGGATAACGCACTTGCGGCGACGACGACACGATGACAATCTTTTTGGGGTGTAAGCGGTCGAGCATACGGATAATCGACTGCTTGAGGGTGGTGCCGCGCACTATGCTATCGTCAATCACCACAAGATTGTCGCCCGGTTTTACCACACCATAAGTCACATCATAGACGTGAGCGGCAAGGTCGTTGCGCGATGACCCTTCGGCAATAAAGGTGCGCAACTTGATGTCCTTGATAGCAATTTTTTCTCGTCGCAAGCGATGGCTGAGTATCGCCGACAACCGCTCATCATAGTCGGAGGCATTGACATCAAGCCGTTTTATTGCTTCTCGCTTGCGCGCAATAAGTCGCGTTTCAAGCCCTTCCATCATCCCGTAGAATGCTACCTCGGCAGTGTTGGGAATAAAGGAAAACACGGTGTTGTCGTAGTCGTGGTCAATAGCTTCGAGCAAGTTGGGCACAATATTTTCGCCCAATGCTTTGCGCTCTTTATAGATATCTTTGTCGGAGCCGCGAGAGAAATATATGCGTTCAAAAGAGCAACGGCGATTGTCTTTTTCTCCAAGCACGTCGCTCACTTGCAACAATCCGGCTTTATTCACTATCAGCGCAGAGCCGGGAGTCAGCTCTTCGACCTTCTCGGCATCCACATTCATCACTGTCTGTATCACCGGGCGTTCGGATGCCACTACCACTATCTCATCGTCGTGATAGTAGAATGCCGGACGGATGCCCTGACTGTCGCGTAAGGCAAACATATCTCCCGAGCCTGTCATTCCGCATATCACAAAGCCACCATCCCATGAGGTTGCTTTCTCTTTAAGGATGTTGTGCAGGCACAAGTTGTCTTCAATCTTTCGAGCCAAAGGCTCACCGTCGATTCCTTCTTTACGATAGCTACTGAATAGGGAGTCGTGTTCCATATCCAGCGCATGCCCGAGCTGCTCGAGGATGATAAACGTGTCGCCATAGATGCGAGGATGTTGTCCCTGACTCACCACTTCCTCAAAAATCTTGTCGACATTGGTCATATTGAAGTTGCCACACAGCAAAAGGTTGCGCGAGCGCCAATTATTGCGTCGCAAGAACGGGTGGACATAAGACATTCCCGACTTACCGGTGGTGCTATAACGCAAATGCCCCATATATAGCTCACCTATATATGGGACACTTGAAATTGGTTCGTTGTGGTGCATTGCGGCATCAATCTCGCGGTTTACCTTATCAAAAATTTCTTGAATGGCACCGGAGCCTAAGGCTCGCTCACGATTGATATACTCATTTCCCGGCTCCACATCGAGCTTCACACAGCCTATACCTGCCGCCTCTTGCCCGCGGTTGTGCTGCTTCTCCATAAGAAGATACAACTTGCTGAGGCCGTAGGTGTATGCACCATATTTATCGTAGTAGTGGCGAAGCGGCTTTAACAGCCGTATCATCGCCACTCCACATTCATGCTTTATTTGTTCCATCTAACAGACTGATTGTCGGTCTTATTATTAGCGGATAAACAACAATTCTCTATATTTAGGCAACGGCCACATCTCATTGTCAACCATCAGCTCGAGCTTGTCGATATGGTAGCGGATTACGTCCATTAACGGCTTCACGGTGTCGTGATAGAGGATTGCTTTTTCACGTTCACATTCCACCTTGTTAGCCGCCTTGCGCGCTACCACCATCTTAGCCACTTCGTCCTTGATGGTATAGATGTGTCCGGCAATAGCCTTGATTGTAGCTTTTTCTTGTTCGGCAAGACCATCGTCGTTGCTTTCAAAGATAGCTTTAATCTTCATCACATTGTCGAGCAATAACGACTGATAGCGAGTGGCAACGGGGATAATGTGATTGATGGCGAGGTCGCCGAGCACTCGTGCTTCAATCTGCAATTTCTTGGTGTACATCTCCCACTTCACTTCGTTGCGAGCCTTAAGCTCCACTTCGGTGAAGACGCCGGTATTTTTAAACATCTCTACACTTTGCGGAGCGAGATAAGCGTCGAAGATGCGAGGCACACAGGCTTCGCAGTCGAGACCGCGACGTGCAGCTTCTTCTTTCCATTCGTCGCTGTATCCGTTGCCGTCGAAGTGGATTGCTTGGTTGGCTGCGAGCAAATCCTTAGCTTCTGCAAGGATGGCTTTCTCCTTAATTTCGCCGGCAGCTATGCGAGCATCGACTGCCACCTTAAACTTGGCAAGTTGGTCGGCAACAGCGGCATTCAATGCAATCATTGCCGAAGCGCAGTTGGCTGACGAACCGATAGCGCGGAACTCAAAGCGATTGCCGGTGAAGGCGAATGGCGACGTGCGGTTGCGGTCGGTGTTGTCGAGAAGCAACTCCGGTATCTGAGACACGTTTTTGAGCTTTAAGCCCTCTTTGCCGTTGAAGGCGATATTATCGTCAAGGTCGGCATTAAGCAAACGATTGATAACTTCCGTAATCTGTGCTCCCAAAAACATTGAAATGATTGCGGGAGGTGCTTCGTTGGCTCCCAAACGATGCTCGTTGGTTGCTGAAGAGATTGATGCTTTAAGCAAGGCATTGTGCTGTTGCACGGCTGCCATCACATTGGCAAGGAAGGTGATAAATCGGAGGTTATCTTTGGGTGTCTTGCCCGGGCTGAAGAGCATAGCGCCGGTGTCGGTGCCGAGACTCCAGTTGTTATGCTTACCCGAACCGTTAACCCCGGCAAACGGCTTCTCGTGGAGGAGCACTTCAAAGTTATGGCGGTGTGCCACCTCTGAGATGAGCGACATTAAAAGGAGGTTATGGTCGTTGGCAAGATTTGTTTCTTCAAAGATAGGTGCCATCTCAAATTGGTTGGGGGCAACCTCGTTGTGGCGAGTTTTTGCCGGAATGCCAAGTTTGTGGCTCTCAATCTCGAGGTCAAGCATAAAGGCTTCCACACGCGAAGGAATAGAGCCGAAATAGTGGTCTTCCAACTGTTGGTTCTTAGCGCTCTCATGCCCCATAAGCGTGCGCCCGGTCATCACTAAGTCGGGACGTGCCGAATAGAGCGATTTATCAACGAGGAAATATTCCTGTTCCCATCCAAGATAGGAGATTACATGCTTCACGTCTTCATCAAAGTAGCGAGCCACTGCCGTTCCGGCTTTGTCTACACAGTTGAGGGCACGAAGAAGCGGTGTCTTATAGTCGAGCGACTCGCCGGTGTAGGAGATGAAGATTGTGGGGATACAAAGTGTATGGTCGATGATAAACGCCGGTGAAGAGATGTCCCATGCTGAATAGCCGCGAGCTTCAAAAGTGTTACGGATACCGCCATTAGGGAAACTGGAAGCATCAGGTTCTTGTTGCACGAGCAGTTTACCAGTGAATTCTTCCACCATACCGCCCTTGCCGTCGTGCTCTATAAAGCCATCGTGCTTCTCGGCGGTGCCGTCGGTCAAGGGATGAAACCAGTGAGAATAGTGGCGTGCGCCATGGTCCATTGCCCATTGCTTCATGCCGGCAGCCACACCATCGGCAAGCGAGCGTGTGAGCTGCTCCTTGTTGTCGATAGCATACACAAGTGCATCATAGGTGGCTTTATCCAGATATTTGTACATCTGAACACGGTTAAATACATACATTCCAAAATAATCACTCGGACGTGAATCGGGGATGTCCACTGCCACCGGCTTGTGACCGTAGGCCTCTTCTACTACTTTAAATCTTAGTGTTGACATAACGATTGTAGTTGTTATATTAATCTTTTTTACCTGTAATCATTATATTATTGTCTTGATGGCAAAGTTACCTCTTTTTCTTCATATTCCACCACTCCCTCAAAACAAAATTCTGCCGGACCGGTGAGATATACGTGATTATCTGCCTCTCGCCATTCCACTGTAAGGTCTCCGCCAAGGAGCTGCAACACGGCTTTACGGTCGCTCTTGCCTGTAATCACCGCCGCTACAAGCGAGGCACATGCGCCGGTGCCACACGCCATAGTCTCGCCGCTACCGCGCTCCCACACTCGCATCCGCAACCTTTGGCTATTCTCCACTTCGACAAACTCAATATTCGCACGGTCGGAAAACGCCGGATGACATTCCAACTCCTTGCCCAATCTATGCACATCGACATCATCGAGATTGCAAAATACCACACCATGGGGATTACCCATCGACACGGCTGTGAGGGTGACGACACCTTGAGAAGTCGACAATTCCACTTTTTCGGGATTTTGTGCTCTAACAGGAATGCGGGCAGCCTCCAATGTGGGGCATCCCATGTCGACGGTCACACTCGCCACTTTGCCGCCATCTAAATGCAAATCGAGCACTTTCACTCCCGACAGTGTCTCAAGCGTGACAACAGACTTTTTTGTCATACCCTTTTCATACACATATTTGCCGACACACCGTGCGGCATTGCCACACATCTTGCCTTCCGAACCGTCGGCATTAAACATCCGCATCTTGAAATCGGCAATTTCCGAATTCATTATCAGCACCAAACCATCGGCACCTATGCCTTTGTGTCGGTCGCTGAGGCGCTCCGCAAGCAGCCAAAGGGCTTCGCCGCAATCATTTGTGCAGTCCACATAAATATAATCATTGCCTGCTCCGTGCATTTTAGAAAATTCCAATTTCTTCATTCTGCAAATGCTTTCTTAGTTTTAACGGCACAAAGTTAAGCAAAATCTTTAAACCAACAAAATATTTTTTATTTTTTCGCAAAATCTTATCATTTTGACATAAAACAATCACTTTTTGTAGACATCTGCTTTTTGTGACATATTCTTGCCAATTATTGCCGTATAAAAATAAATTTGTACCTTTACGGCACTTTTGCTTACTATCTTAAAATTTTAAATATTACAAAAACATGAAGTACTTAATTTATTCACTTATTTCGGTTGCTACTATCGTTTTGGCAAGCACAAGCCTTCGTGGAGCCGACCGTCCTGCCGGTGAAGCATCATGCAAAGCCACCAACACAGAAACCATTCTCCATGCTTGGTGCTGGTCGTTTAACACCATTAAAGAAAATATGAAAGATATTGCCGCCGCAGGCTACACCTATGTGCAAACCTCCCCTGCCAACGACTGCTTTGAGGGCGAGGCTTATGAAAAAAAGACTCTCAACCTCCACAAATGGTATTACCACTACCAACCTCTTGATTGGAAAATCGGCAACTATCAGCTCGGCACTCGCGACGAGTTTATCGCTATGTGTGCCGAAGCCCACAAATATGGCGTCAAGGTGCTTGTCGACGTACTTCCCAACCATACCTCATTCACCATTAGTGATGTGAAGCAAGATTTTCTTGACGCTGTGGGCGGCATGGATAATCTCTTCCACGCCAACGGCTTAAATCCTATCCAAAACTACAACGACCGCTATGAATGCACCACCGGAGGTGTGGGTGGTCTGCCCGACGTAAACACTGAAAATCCGGCATTCCAAGCTTATTTCATCAAATATATCAACGACCTCACTGCTTGCGGTTGCGACGGCTTCCGCTATGACACCGCCAAACACATCGGATTACCCTCCGATCCATTGGATGCCAAAGCTAAAGAGAATGATTTCTGGCCCGTGGTGATGGGTAAAAAACCGCTTAAAGGCAGCAAAGTGAATAACATCGACCGACTCTTTATCTACGGCGAAGTGCTCCAAGACAAAAACGTGAAAGAAGAAGAATACGGTGAATATTTCGGCATGTGTGCCAGCAACTACGGATATGTAATCCGAAACATCATTGCTCGTCGCCACACTTCGCGCGAAGAAGTGGCGAACTGGTGTCACTCCGTAGAAGCCAATCGCCTCACTACATGGGTGGAGTCGCACGACACCTACTGTAATGCTCATGAGTCGGCAGTGCTCACCGACACTCAGATACGTCAAGGGTGGGTTATTATCACCGCTCGTCAAAATGGTATACCCTTATTCTATTCTCGCCCCGACGGCAGTAGTCGCGACAACTACTACGGAAACAATCTTATCGGAGCTAAGGGTAACGATGAATTCAAACATCCGGAAGTGGTGGCTGTAAATATGTTCCGCAAAGCTATGGAAGGCGAAATTGAGCAACTCGGCACTCTTGCCGATGGTCAAGTAGTGACCGTGGCTCGCGGCAATAAAGGCTTAGCAATCATCAACCTTTCACAAGACGCAAAAGAGGTGGAAATCGCTACAACACTCCCTGCCGGAAGCTACACCGACCATGCCCACAGCGCAGCGTTCACCGTTGCCGACGGCACCATCAAAACCACACTTGCTCCTTTAGCTTCCTACATCATTTACTAAAAATAGAAAAGATTTAAAGAGACGAGAAGAGTTAGCGGAGTGTTTCCGCAACCTCTCTCGTCTCTTTTCATTTGTACCACTTTGTTATGAAATTTTGATTTTTCCACAATTTGCGCTACTTTTGTAGCATTATGGCAGCAATAAGTAAAACAAACGTGGCGCGTCTGCTGGATAAGGCAAAAATACCTTACTCTCTCGTGCCTTATGTTGTGGATGAGTCGGACCTCGGTGCACAACATATCGCCGACCAACTCGACGAAGACATCAATCAGGTGTTTAAGACACTCGTGCTGACGGGCGACCGTACGAAATTTTTCGTCTGTGTCATTCCCGGAAATATGGAAGTCGACCTTAAGAAGGCGGCAAAAGTGTCGGGCAACAAAAAGGCTGAAATGCTTCATATGAAAGACCTGCTACCCACCACCGGCTACATCCGTGGCGGCTGCTCGCCAATAGGTATGAAAAAGTCCTTTCCCACGTTTTTCCATTCCTCATGTCTTAACTACGATTACATATATGTGAGTGCCGGACAGCGAGGATTGCAACTGAAAATCAACCCACAACAGCTTGTTGATTATGTGCGTGCCTCAGTGGCTGACATCACCGCTGCTCAATAACCTTTAACAGAAACAACAATGAATTCATTCGGACAAATATTTAGACTGACCACCTTCGGAGAGTCGCACGGCATTGCTGTGGGTGGCGTAATCGATGGTATGCCTGCGGGAATCAAAATTGACTTGCAGAAAGTGCAAAGCGAACTCGACCGCCGACGTCCGGGGCAATCAGCGATAGTGACTCCCCGCAAAGAGAGCGACACGGTGAAAGTGCTCTCCGGATTGTTTGAAGGATTAACAACCGGCACACCGATTGGGTTTATGGTGGAGAACGAAAACCAACACTCTGCCGACTACGGCAACCTGCGGGCAGCATTCCGTCCCTCTCACGCCGACTACACCTACACCGCCAAATACGGCTTGCGCGACCACCGCGGTGGCGGACGCTCGTCGGCGCGCGAAACAATCTCACGAGTGGTGGCAGGGGCATTTGCCAAGCAAGCTCTCGAGCAAATGGGCATCGCCATCTATGCCTATACCTCTCAGGTGGGCAACATAAAAACGCGCCCCGACTACCGCGTCTACGATCCGGCAATGATTGAAACCAATGCCGTGCGCTGTCCCGACAAGGAGCTGGCAAAAAAGATGTACGACCTTATTGACGAAGTGAGACGCGAAGGGGACACCATCGGCGGAACAATTACTGCGGTAATCAAAGGATTGCCCGTAGGTGTAGGCGAGCCTACATTTGACAAACTCCATGCACGCCTCGCATATGCAATGTTGAGCATCAATGCCGCTAAAGGATTTGAATATGGCATGGGCTTTGACGGTGTGGGTAAGCGTGGTAGCGTGATGAACGATGAATTTATAGCTACTGATGGTAATATTCACACTAAAACAAACAACTCCGGGGGTATCCAAGGTGGCATATCCAACGGCGAAGACGTGTATTTTCGTGTGGCTTTCAAGCCCGTCGCCACCATCTTGCGCGACATAAACACCGTGGATGCCGACGGCAACGAGATTATACTCAAAGCCAAAGGTCGCCACGACCCATGTGTATTGCCACGCGCAGTGCCCATCGTAGAAGCAATGGCGGCTATAACAGTGCTCGACCTATTACTAATCAACAAAACCACCCGACTTTGACCGAAAAACCCTATTTGGATTTCGCCGACTTTTTGCACTGCTATTTCCCAAACTTCAAGGTGCAGAAAATTGCAGTCAATGCAGGCTTTACCTGTCCTAACCGTGACGGCACAAAGGGTGTGGGGGGATGCACATACTGCAACAACCAAACATTCAATCCCGAGTACTGCCGCCCATCGCTATCTGTGACCGAACAGTTGGTGAAGGGTAAGGAGTTTTTCGGCAAAAAATACCCGCAAATGCGCTACCTGGCTTATTTTCAAGCCTATACCAACACCTACGCCGAACTATCACGACTAATGTCTCTGTATGAAGAGGCAACGACAGTCAAGGGAGTGGTGGGTATAATCATCGGCACACGCCCCGACTGTATGCCCGACCAACTACTCGCCTACCTCAAAGAGCTGTCACGCCACACATTTGTGCTCATCGAATATGGCGCGGAAACAGCCTCCGACGCAACTCTCGCCATTATCAATCGCGGTCACACCCATGCAGACACTGAGGACGCCGTGATACGCGCCGCCGATGCCGGCATCCCTTGCGGACTTCATCTCATCCTTGGCCTTCCCGGCGAAGGGAAGCCGGAAATAATGAAAACAATTGATTGGGTAAACACCTTGCCGATACAGACTCTCAAGCTTCATCAGCTACAACTGATACGCGGCACTCGTCTGGCTCAACAGGTTGCTGAACGACAACTCACCATCCCGCAATGGACAGCGCAAGAATACTGCTCCCTCTGTGTGGAAATTGTGGCACGCCTACGCAATGACATCGCTATTGAGCGTTTTGTGTCGCAATCGCCCGCCGACCTGCTCATCTACCCTAAATGGGGTCTGAAAAACTACCAATTCACCAATATGCTTCATAATGCACTAAAACAAAGCAAATAATCATACTTTTTACCTCGGACGTTACGACTATTCTCCTTGGTGTCCGGAATATATATCCATGCGACGACTCACAGCCCATCAATGTCCCTGTAATCTCTCTCGTGTATATCCTCTCTATAAGTTGCGGAGAAGTGACCGCTAAAACCGTAAAATGCCTACCCACCGGCATCGTGGTGTGAGAACGAACTTTTGGAGCTACTTTCGTGCTTAACGGCAACTTCGATGAATATTACTCCGGCACTTTCGAAAATAGAAATGGCAACCACTATGTTTACACTCCAACCTACCTGACAAAGGACATCAATGGAAACATATTGGAAGGTTATGGCATAACTCCGGATGTAGATGCGGTTTTCTCAGAAGATAATTATTCCTTAGGAATCGACAACCAACTAATGACTGCTATAGAAATTATCAAAGCACATTAATGCTTTGATAATCAAGCAATAAACAAATAGAACAATAAAAATAATTATTTTTTACATCAAAATATTTGCATATTCAGATTGTTTGCATTACCTTTGCACTCGCAATCAGGAAATCTGAAAGCCAATAGGGAGATTCGCTAGCTCAGCAGGTAGAGCACATCCCTTTTAAGGATGGGGTCCTGGGTTCGAGCCCCAGGCGGATCACTAAAAAAATCGCTGGCAGAGATGTCAGCGATTTTTTTGTTATTAGCATATGTGTGCATGGAAGACACTGGTTGTATTGTTAATTTATTTAACATATATAGGGCGAAAAATCGATTTGTTAATAAATGCAAAGTTAAATATACTTAACGCATAAAGCGATGATATTTAGACTATTAGGGAAAGTTATTAATCTAAAAGATGATAAAAGTCCTTGAATTTTAACAAAAATATACAAATCCCAAAAATCTCAATCGTATAATATATATATATACAAACTTTTTTTGATTTATGAAGATAGCAATTTTAGGTAAACTCAATCAGGCAACTTCCTATCACGATTGGTACACTTGCTTTCATCGCCAACTTCGCGAAGTACCCATCTCCGAAATCCTAATCACCGGTGGTAATACGGTGTTGAATCGATATGTAAAGCATTATGCCAAATCTTTGGCAATATCAGTCAAGGAATACCACCTTGATGAAAGCACTGACCTGATGCAAGCAAAGTTACACCGTAATAAATGCATTGTCCGTGATGCTGACTTGGTGGCTGCGTGCGTGGATGAACAATTGTATGCAGAAAAATGTGATGTTAGAATAGTTCCTTCTGAAAGCACGACCGAAGCGATTATCATTAATTGTAAGCGAAGAATGAACACTATCAAAACTATAAGAAATATAAAAGAGAAAAAAGACATAAAACGTGAAGAACTCATAACTCTTGAGGAAGAGATTGCTCTAATCAAGCAGATTCGACAGTCGCCCGACGACTGCGAGGCCGAAAAACAGAAACTATTACTTGCAAATCGCAGATTTGTCCGTGTTATAGCTGATAGATATGCCAACGAAAAACATCAGGTGGAAGAACTTGTTGTTGAGGGCAATAAAGGGCTGCTCAACGCCGTTATAAAATACGATGAGACAAAAGGGTATAAATTCATCAGTTATGCTCATTATTGGATTAAAGAATATATAAAAGAGTATCTCAAGAATAATTCTAATTGAAGTGTATGGCTACAATACGAATTATAATGGTAATGATTATCAACTAAAAATTAATCAAAAGCATGAAGATTACCATTCATCGTGGCACCGACCATATAGGTGGTAGCGTCACAGAATATGAGCATGAAGGCTGGAAGTTGTTTGTTGATTACGGAGAACAACTCCCTGGAGTTTCGAAATCCATTTTATTAGATATTGAGGTTGAGGGCTTGACCAAAGGCGACATATCCAAGAGTGCGTTGCTCATCACTCACTATCACGGCGACCATATAGGGTGCATCCATGAATTACCCAAAGAGCTTCCTGTGTATATGGGCGAACTTGGAAGAGAAATACAATTGGCTTATTCGAAACATATGTCACATGTGGATAATAAGCAGGCAATTGTTATTGAAAGGCTTTGACCATATGA
>SFVH01000044.1 GCA_004561555.1 bacterium | reverse complement strand
CACCTTATGGTGTGCTTGTTGATTTTTGATGTATTCTATTATACGCGGTACATCTGAGTAGGAACAAGAAAAGGCGGCATACTCTTTTCCCCATCCTTTGAAATATGGAAAGAAACCCGATTTTGTTATCCACATACTTGTAAGGTTTTTAAGTTCACGCATCAATGATGATAATGCAATTGTTGGGTGTATATCAACGAGTATGTGTATATGATTTGATACACCGTTGATTCTAAAAAGTTTACATTTCCTTTTTTTGAAAAAATCCCATATATATCGAAAAAGGTCGGGGCGATGTTCTTCATCGAGAGTTCGTTCACGATGATATGTACTGATAATAATATGATAAATCGATTGAACCTTACTCATTGTTGATTTTTCGTAAAGGTAGTTATATGTTTTCATGTGTGCAACATTTTCGGAATTATTCCGAACCCGGAGACGGTAAATCGGGAAACCGGAAACCGGAAACCGGAAATTGGAATCCGTCGGAGACGGTGTGTTGGAAATTGGGAATCGGCAATTGGAAACCGTCGGAGACGGTAAATTGTGCTTAGCACAGTAGGGATTAACAAGTGAAGCCAAAGGCGTAGCTTGTTAATCCCTGCTGTGTATTTATCGTGTATAGGCATCGCCTTCGGAGATGGCGAATTGTGACCGGCATCCCGGGGTGTTGTCGATGTTTATGTTTATTGGTGAAAATTGTGGGTGAAAATGCATGGTTGGTTCCGCCCACACAATTGCAACACAGCAGGAAATGGAAATATCACTGCGTTTATTTCCATTCCCTACTGTGCTAAGCACGATTTACCGTCTCCGACGGATTCCCGTCCTAATAAATGGGATGCAGGCGACGCTCACGCGCAGCCTGCATCACTTTCAATTAACAAACATTTTCTTGCGATTACTGCAAATATTAGTCATTTGGGGGAAATGACTAATTTCTCTGTTTAAAACCTTATTCTAACTATTTAAATGTGTTTACTTTCACGTCTTCGTTGTGGAGCGGTGTGCCGCTCTTTTCTTCGTTTGCAAACTCAAACAGCTGCTTATCGCGGATGTTTGCGCTGATGTCTTCAGTCTTTTTAGTGTACGACCAACTCCAGTTGGGGTCTTCCGAGAAGCGATAGCTGCCGTCGGGCAGTTTGATTTTGCGTTCCCAGGTGTAGGTTTTGTTGCCATATGCATCCTCTTTCACTATCGGCAATCGTACGGTCATATACTTGGTGCCGTCGCTTTTGTAGATGTTGAAGAGGGCGTTTGCTCTGGAGCCTTCCATTCCGGTTTTGCGGATTGTCACTTCGATGTTGTCGAAGCCGAGGGTTGTGCTCAGATATTTGCTTGCATATGTTCCGGCTGCTATCTTGTAGGGTTGGATGGTGAATTTGCGGTAACGCTCGTTGTTGTTACCAGTCCAATTTGCTCCCATTGCGTTGGTGCCTTGGTCGTAGCTGCTATCGCCTTCGCGGTAGTCTTCCATCCATGAGAGGTTGCTCAACCCGGAAGGGATGCCGGAGCCGGTGAGGTCCATCATCGACACGTCGGGCAATGTGATTGAAGTGCTGTTGCCATTAGCAAAGATGTCGTCGGCTGCCATATCGGCGAGGTTATTGAAGATACCGATGCGCGACGTGGTGTTGAAGGTCAGCGTGGCACTATTGTCGAGGAAGATGCCGCCGCCCACGCCGCTCAGGGCGTCTGCTCCCTGATGATAGGCTGTGGTGAAGGTGCCGGTGCCTTTTGCTTTATTGTTACGTATTGCGCCGTCGGTATAAGCGAGCGATGCGCCCTCAGTGAGGTAGATGGCGCCGCCGTTGAGTGCTTCATTTTCATAAGCGTTGGCGGTAGTGGTGGTGATTGCCACCGGTCCGCGTGCAGCGATGCCGCCGCCATGTTTTGTGGCTATATTCTTGTAGATGTCACCACCGCTGAACGATGCCGTATGTGCTGTCGTGGCATAGAAGCAGAGACCTGCGCCCCAGAGTGCGGCTGTGTTGCCCCACACCTTACCGTTTGACATTGTGAATGTGCCGTCGTTCACCAACACTCCGCCACCGTTGCCTGTTGCTACGTTTTGGTGGATTTCTCCGTTGGTGATATTGATAGTGCCGTTACCCACAGCCACTCCGGCGCCGTTGCCGGCTTTGTTGAGGCGTATGGTGCCACCGCCAAAGTTGAGCGTACCGTTTTTAATAAACAAGCCGCCACCGTTGGCAGGAGCGATGTTGTCGCCGTTGTTGCTCACGTCACCGTCGTTGATGGTCATTGTTGCTCCTTCCAAGTATGCTCCACCGCCATTGCCTACACAGTCGTTATATTCCAACAGACCGCGGCTGTCGATTGTGAAGGTGGAAGTTGTTCCGGTGAGATATACACCGCCGCCATTGCCTTCGTTAATAGCGGAGCTTGTGGCTCGGTTGTTGAGCAAGCTCACCTCGCGAAGGGTGATATTTCCGTCTTTGAGGTAGATGCCTCCGCCACCGGTACCGGTGGCAGTGTTTTCCTTTACGTAGAGCATGCTGGAGTTTGCAGAGGCAGCATCATATTCGATGTTTGACGTGGAGATATAAATACCGCCACCGAGCACTGCCGTATTGTTGTAAAGGTCTCCGCTGTTAAGATAGGTCTTGATGGTATATTTGCCTACATCGGTTGTGTTTTGCGACCAGATGCCACCACCATTGGCCGTTGCTGTATTGTTGTACACTTTTGCACCGTCAAAATTTACTGTCAACGATGACCCTGTATAAAGTTTACACGATGAATTGAAGTCAAATGCCAGTCCGCCGCCGTTTTGTGCCATGTTGTTATACACTTCAAGGTTGCCGTTCAAATTGTAAACGAAATTTTTAGCTGAGCCTGTCATTTCCGCATTCGAACCGTTCGCATACCCGATGATGTGAATGCCACCGCCTTCGGTGGCAGCTTTGTTGTCATGAACCCTTGTGATGCCTCCGGAGAATTCGCACGAGCTCTCAATACGCAAACCGCCGCCACAATATTTCGTTTCGTTACCGTAAATGTCGCATCCGTCAAAGCGTATGTTTTTTGCGTTGAAAAACACCCCTGAACATTCGTTATCCGCGTAGTTATCATGGATTTTGGTGTTAATCAACTCAATATTTGCATTTGTATTTCCGGCTGTTCTTATCACTCCTCCCCATCGGTTGTAGTTTGAATATGGGAAGGCTGTGGTGGCAGTGCTCTGATTTGTGTCATACACATTACGGACCACATTGTGGAAGATGTCGCAATTTCTTATTGTGATGGTGTTAGTGCCGGATGTTTTACCTACCACATTCAACACCACACCATAGTATGAAGCATTTTCATGAAAATAGCAATCCTCAAGAATGGTTGTAATATTTGAAGTATGTGAATTTCCATTGTTTGGGAATTTGTTAATAGCTTTATTCAATTTAGTGCCGCTCACGGTAATCACACCAAATCCACGGAAGTCCCAATCATAGAATTTGGCAGACTGTGTTGTGCCACTATTATTTGTGGCGCTTTCTGTTACCGTGTTGGTGCCTGTAATTTTCAGCGTGCAGAAGTCACGAAACACGCAATTATACACTTCAAGAGTACCGCAGTTGAAGATGCCGCCATAGGTGAGTGGTCGATACTCGGTATCGGAAGAGCTGTCATATCCGAAACCCATTCCCTTCTTTTCTGTCGGTGCTCCGGTTCCCAAAGTCGTCCAATGCGTTCCCTTCAATGCCCAACGATTGTGGCACATGCCATTGATTTGCATCTTGAGATTACCGGGGTTGCCCGAGCCGCTTGAACTTCTTGAGTCAAGTATGAGTTTGGCTCCCGGCTTAATATAAAACATACATTTGCGAGACGATATGGTGCCGCCTACATTGTCGTCCATCTTATTGTCAATCTTCACGCCATGGTATTGTGCCCCGTAAAGATTTCCCTCGGTTCCGTTATCACTATTCGTTTTAGTGCTATTATTGATAATGGTCAACGTTTTGCCTGCGGAAATATTTATCTGACTTTTAAGATTTACATTTCCGGCTAAATAGATAGTGATGTCTTCGTCAATAGAAAATACATTGTAGCCTCCTGTCTTGCTTTTTCCGGCATCCCATGTATTCAATTCTGTCGACGACGACTTCATAAGTGATGCCACATTGGCTTTTGTCACACTGATATCGTCCGCAAGGGTGATGGTGGGACAGGCGAGGGCTGTTGCGAGGAGCAACGGGGTGATATATTTTGATAGTTTCATAGATTCCTGATTTTATGGTTTGTAGGTGTCTGACATTCCTGACGGGTGGTTGGGCCATGCGGAGTCGAGTCCCGACTTGATTACTATCTGCGCCATGATGTCTATTTCGAGGTGGGCGCCTTCCACCGGCGCCGCTTCCGTGAGCGTGTAGCTCACCATCACGGGGTGGGTCTGACCGCCACGTGGCACAACATACTTGTAGTACCAGAAGCCGTCGCCTCCGGAATCCACGGTGTGGTCTATCCAACCGGCATACCAATCGGCGCCCCAGTTGGCAGTGCCTTGACCATTGCCATAGGTCCACGGGCTCACTATCACGTCGTCTTTCACCCAGTAGCCCACAAGGATTGCGCGGATGTAGCCGTCGGAGAGTCCGGTGTTGGTGATAGTGATTTGGTCTTTGGTTTTACCGTCGGAGCTCATCTTGTCGTCTACGTCGATGTCCACCTCTTCGGCATTTACGCCGATGGTGATGGTGTAGCGCTTGTCGGCATCAAACGAGGCAATCACATCTTTTAGCGACTTGGTGAGCGTGTAGGTGTTGCCTGAGGAAGCTATGGTGAACGTAATCTTCACCTTCGTGTTTTCATCAATCGTTTGCGGGATGATGAGAAATGTATAATCGGTAGGGTTAATTGTCTTGTCGGCATCGGTGGTCGGCTTGCTCACCGTTTGCCCGTAAGTCACCGTGCCACTTTGGTTGCTCCAGGTGAAAGCAACATTTCCGGTATTGTCGCCGCTGAGCGAACAGTCGCCGGAGGTCTTGCATCCTTCGAGTGAAATGTTGGTGATAGTGGCGGTCTCCTTGAAAGTACCCACCTTGAATGTCACCGCCGTGAGGGCGTGGTGGAACGTGAGGGGCACGTCGGCTGTGGTCTTGGTCTTCCCGGCGGCGATAGCCACAGCAAGGTCCGGCTGACGTGTCGCGTCGGAGGTTTGGTCGGCGGTGGGCATGGTGTAGGAGAAGGTCCCCGTGTGGTTCGACGTGCTGTTGGTAAAGGTCGGGACAAACGACTGCCCGAGGGTTGCTGTCGAGGCGAAGAATGTGAGTGACTCCACCGGCCAATAGCGCCCTGAAACCACGGCTTTGCCGTCGCTCACCGTCATCTCCTGTATGAAATATTCCTTGTTGGCATTGTCGGTGCGTGCCTCCACTCTCATCTTTGTCACCTCGTTGCCGCTGTTGTTGAGAGGGTTGCTGCGTGTGGCGCTGCCCTCGCCGGAGCGGTCGGTGATGGTGAGTGTCATTGGGATGGTGTCGCCCCACTCGGTAATCTCCGTGCCCAGCGAGTAGACCTTCGCAAGGTTGGTGGTGGTCACCTCTCCGCTACGAGTGTCGATGCTGCTATCGGCAAGTGAAAACGAGATGACGGTGCCTTTTTTCACCACATCATCGTCGCGACACGACGTAGCTATCAACGAAAGTGTGACACCGAAGCAGAGGGCGGCGCACACTTTCTTTAATGAGATATTTCTACTAATTCTGCTATTCATAAGTTCAACAGTGTTTCTTCTTTGTCACCGAAGGGGGACATTCAACCCCCTCCGGCTTTTCGTTGTGCGGTTTCGTCAACTGCCTATTGGCAGGACCCGCAGTGGCGCATATTATGCGTTAGGTGTTTCTATGTCTTTGTTGGTTTCTTCTACGAAGTCGTCAACAGTAACAGTGAACTTAACCGGAGTAAGAACAGGTTTTACAGGGTCAGGAGTCCAACCGCCATTGCCACCGGCAGTGAAGATGAAGGTATAAACATAGCGCTTGCCGCCTTCAAATTTGCGATCATCGGTCGGGATTGCAATTTGACCATCATAGATAACAACATCATTGTCTTTATCAACTGAACCGCCAGCAATGTTCCAAATCTTAGCTGTCAAAAGGAAGTAAGAACCATCTTGTTCAGCTGGTTTAGTACCGCCATTGGAAGCTTCCCATGGAGTCAATGTTTGTGGTACCATGTAGATGATGTTGTTTGTTGCGTAGTCTGCAGTAGTGTATGTAAGGTTAACACCAGCATTATCGAGAGCAGTTTCTGCGAAAGAAACTGCATTTGTAACAGAGCCCATTTGATCTGACCACACGCCATAGTTGCCTGATACGAGAGCTGTATTCCATCCACTCGGACCGTGATTTATGTTTTTAGCATCAGTGCTTGCAAGAGGCAATGCAAAATTACCTTTGTTTTTGATTTTGCAGATTTGCACACCTGAAATTTCAACGTAAATCTTAGAGTTTTCACATTTACCTTTAAACATCACTTGAGCCAAAGCGTGACGGAAGTTAAGAGCTTGCACGCCGGAAGCAGGCTTTGAGCAGCCAGCAGCCACAGCATAGAGGAAGTCCTTTTGTTGAGCCACATCCGTAGCAACGGTATAACCGTTGAAAGAGAGTTGACCTGTTGCCGGAGCCCAAGATGTAGTGCCGTTTTCGTTAACTACAGCGTGGAAATCGATATTGTCTGCAGGCCAGTAGCGAAGGTTTGCGCCAACAACGTAATTGTCACCGGATTTTGTGTAAGTTTCTCCCTCGATGTAGTTTTTGTCACCTACATTCGCCCACACTTTGAAAGATGTGGGAAGGTTGTTAGAGCAATAGCTGTCGGCAGCACGAGTCTCTGCATTACCGGTAGAAACGGTAAACTTGATTTCTTTAGACTTTGTTACGTCAGTAACCTCGTCGTTTGAGCAGGCAACCAAAGTGAGAGCTGCCATTGCTCCAAATAAAACTTTCTTCATAAGAACTTTTTGTTAGATTAATAAATAAGTAATTAGGTAATTTATTGGTTATTAATAAATTATTTTAAACTCTGAAAGTGGCTTTCTACATTGTTATTTCGCCCTCCACTTCAATCCAGTCGTCGACTGTTGGTGCAAAACCGCTACCATTATTGATAGGCTTTGGCAGGTCGAGTCCGTCAATCTCCAGGTAGACATTCAGTCGGTCGGGAGCCGAGTGTACTTGCGAAGTGACGTCAAACTTCTCGCTGTCGATGCCGTAGCAACGTATCTTGTTGTCGGTCATCCACAGGTAGAGCACCACACGGTGTGGCTGAGTGTTGTCGGTGTTGTGACCGAAGGTGAGAAACACCGCTTCTATTGTTGTTTCATCTTTCTTTCTACATTCGTAAGGCACTGTGACACACTCTGCACCCAACGCCTCGCTGCTCACGGTGATGTTAGGCGCCATGCCGGAGAGCGAGCCACACATCTGAGTGACGTACTCCAAACCGTCGCAGTTTTTCACGTTGAGGGTGTAGGTAGCCACAATCTGATGAGGGTAGAGGGTGATGATGCGCTCCACAGTGGCGGAGTTGTTCACCTCCGTGGCGCGGCTCACCTCGTTGTGGATATATGTGATGCCGTTTTCCTTCACGTCGACCTCCACGGCGGAGCACGCCCACATCATGTCGGGACGACTCACCACGCGCTCGGTGTCGTCGGCACGAGGGATGTAGCCCGACGATGTCAAGCCCAGCGGCGAGAAGATGTCGTTGGTGGGCGAGAAGATGAGATGACGCTCGTAGGCGTCGGTATATGCGAAGTCGACATATTCGGTGTCGTTGTTGTAGGCAATCACGCGGTAGCGGCCCACAGAGAGGTCAACATATCCGCCCTCCATGCCTTTGAAGTCATAGCGACGCGGAGTGCCGCCGTCTTCAGGATAGAAGAACACGCACATCCCTTTGGGGTTGGCAGTGGGAGCGTCGCGCCAATCAAACACCACCTTCACCTTAGCTTGGTGGGGGTGAAACTCACACAGCGGCTTGTGTTTACACGAAGGCATCACGAGCAAGAGAGCCGCCAAAATAGCCAAGCGAAGTGCTAACATTTTCATTTGCAACGTCCTCCCTTATTCTTGTTTACATTACCTCTGCCGATGAGCCACACCAGAGCCACTTCCACCTTTGTGGGTCCGAAATAATGGCGCTCCTTGGTGGTTTGCCACACATAGCAGTTGTCGATAGGTTCATATTCGCGATATTCGCCACCCATATATCCGAAAGCGGCAGAGAAGTCGATGTTCAGACGGCGAGTGATAGGCAGTGAGTAGCCATATTCGGCAGCCACGATGAAGTTGCACTTGTCGAAGATGTCGCCACGCGGCTTGCCACCCATGATGCCCTTTCCACCCACTTCGAAGTCGTAGGTAAACACTTGACCATAGACACCCACATGGTGACCCTGCAGAGGCTTCTCGTGAGCCGCCTTGCCCAGCCAGTAGCGGAGGTTGATGTCGCCGCCATAGGTGCGCCAATACCAGTTGGCTTTGTTGGAGTTCCACCACGAGTAGCGCCAGTTGGCACCGATAGAGATGTTCTTACCCAAGTAGAAGTCAACACCTATGTTGGGAATGGTCATAAGGTCGTAAAGCATATTGGTGCGTATGTCCATATAGAACGGAGCCTTGGGCGAGGGCACCACATAGCCCGGAGTGGCTTGAGGGTTGACCGCAAACGGCTTCAGCGACAGCTGCGGAGTGGCAGGCACCAGCCACGCATTGTCGAAGTAATACACGTTGGGGATAAGCTCATAGTAGAGCACCACCTTCGAGGCACGCAGCTCCGGAAACAGCTTGTTGTACATGTAATAGTACGGCTTATAGTCGTGAAGACGCTTGAGAGCGCGCACCGAGTCGCCCGCATTGGTCAGGTCGCTGTCCTTGAGGAAGCGGAGCACATCGTCGCGGTAGGGCACGTTGAGGTCGTTTTCCACCATACGCGTCAAGCCGTGCCAGTCACGTCCTATAAACACATGATTTTTCAAGGAGTCGGGAAACGTGCCGTATTCGCTCAAGTAATTGAACAGAGTAGCGGCACGGTGCTCCGACAGCCATTTGTTAAACTCAATGCTACCTTCGGGAGATGCACCACCCGATATGTCCACGCGACGTAGACGGTAGCGCATACTGTCGCCATAGTTGACAGAGAGTCGCTTGGTGATGCTGTCGAGAACGGTTTGGTTGCCATGTAGTGAAGGCACAAGGTCAACTTTACTCTGGCGGAAAAAGATTTTCACCGAGTCTGTTTCGTACTCTTGTGCTGTCATAGGCAGTATTGCAAGAGCAGCAAAAATAAACAAGAATAATTTCTTGGTCATAATTTTTTTAAAATCTGACAACGTGTGTTCTATAAGTGTCTGCCTTTTTGAGGCTCTGTTGTTATAGGCGTAGGGTTGTCTAAAGTGTTTAATTAAATTAAGTATTTTGCAGCATTAACGCATCCAAACTCATTCTCCAAGCATCGAAGATTGCATTAGTAAATGCAAAATAAACTCTGACAGTGGAAAATTCGTTCCGGGTGCAAAGGAATATCAATTCTTGATAATATACAAATATTTACCCCCCCCCCGTTAGTAGTTTTTAACAAATCTTTCACTTTTAACGCGAGTTCGGGATAATCTCAGCTAACTTTTACAGCCGAGGCATGGGCATATATTATCTGGCGGCCAAATGATGGTCGCCTTAATTATTACAA
>SFVH01000043.1 GCA_004561555.1 bacterium | reverse complement strand
GGGCGTCGGGGTGTAGGTCGACGATGGGGTAGGGTAGGCATAGTATACGCCTGCGGTTTTCTCGATTGTCTCGAGCATCTCTTCTTTTGTTGTTTGTGCCAACGAGGTCGTTGTTGCCAGCAAGGCAATGCCGACGATAAAGATATTTTTTTTCATAGGTGTAAATTTCAAGTTACACAAAGTTATGAATTTTGCTTCGATTATTTGCGACTCACTATCCGAGAAATTTCAAATATTCAATTCTCAGAGGGTTAAAATTTGCATAATACGCTAATAATTAATAGTTTAACTCTAAAATATTTTGACTTCAAAATTCTTTAAAAAAAATCATACGGGCTTCGTGTAATTTTTAAATTGGTTTTTTCTTGTTGATTTACTAACTTTGCGTAATATTTAAGCGAATTATGGCTCTTAACTACATTTGGATTGGATTTTTTGTTCTCACCTTTGTTTTTGCATTGTCTGAGACAATCTTTAATGGTAACTTTGATGTATGGTCGCAAATAATGTCGTCTTCGTTTGATTCGGCAAAAACTGCTTTTGAGTTATCATTGGGTCTTACCGGTGTGCTTTCTCTTTGGATGGGAATAATGAAGATAGGAGAGAAAGGGGGAGTAATTCCGTTTTTCGGGAAGATGGTGAGTCCTCTCTTTTCTCGACTTTTCCCCGGTATTCCCAAAGGTCATCCGGCAATGGGGAGCATCTTTATGAATATTTCCGCCAATATGCTCGGGCTTGATAATGCCGCCACGCCTTTGGGGTTAAAAGCGATGCAGAATATGCAAGACTTAAACACTAAAAAAGATACAGCTACCGATGCCATGCTGATGTTTTTAGTGCTCAATGCTTCCGGATTGGTGCTCATTCCAATAGGTATTATGACCTATCGTGCCGCTTGTGGTGCGGCTAATCCCACCGATGTGTTTGTACCTATCCTTATAGCCACCTTTGTGGCAACATTAGTGGGTATCATTGGTTTGTGTCTTAAGCAGCGCATCAAAATCTTCGACCGTGTGATAGTGTCGTGGCTTCTTGGCATTGCTGCCGTGGTGGTGGGGATAGTGTGGTTTTTCTCCACTCTCACTCCCGAACAGATGCAGCGCTACAGTTCGTTTATTGCTAATATCATCCTTTTTGGAGTAATCATTCTCTTTATAGGAGCCGGATTGAAGAATAAGATTAATGTGTATGAAAACTTCATCGAAGGAGCAAAAGACGGCTTCAAGACTGCCGTAATGATTATTCCTTATCTGGTGGCTATCTTAGTGGCTATCGGCATGTTCCGTGCTTCGGGTGCGATGGGTATGATTACCGGTGGCATAGCTGAGTTTGTGCATTGGTTAGGTTTTGACGCTCAATGGGTTGAGGCTTTGCCAACTGCGTTGATGAAGCCTTTGAGCGGCACCGGTAGTCGTGGCATGATGGTGGATGTTATTAATCAGTTTGGCGTCGATTCTTTTGTGGCGCGTATTGCGGGATGCATTCAAGGTAGTACCGACACAACATTTTATATCTTAGCCGTTTATTTCGGAAGTGTGGGCATTAAGCACACTCGCTATGCCGTGCCTTTCGCCCTTATGGCTGATATAGTAGGTTCAATTACCGGCATTTGTGTGGCTTACTTCTTTTTCGGATAGTTAATTTTTGCCGTTTTGCTTTTTTCTTAGCTTCCGTTTCATTATCTTTGTAGCTGTTTCTGAAAGAAGATGGCACAGCTTACTTATATTACCGACGGAGTAGTGATGCCTCAGTTCAACCAAGAGTTGGCTCAGAAATGGATTGAGGCGGTGGCCCGCGGTTTTGGTAAATCTCCGGGTAATATTTCGTATATATTCTGTAATGACGAGAAGATTATTGAAGTAAACCGCCGTTTCCTTCAGCATGATTATTACACCGATGTGATTACTTTCGATTATAGCCGCCGCCACCGCATTTCCGGCGATATCTTTATCTCTTTAGATACAGTTGCCTCTAATGCTGAGATGGTAGGTGCTACGGTCGAGAAGGAATTTCGTCGTGTGTTTATTCACGGCATTCTCCATCTTTGTGGTGTCAATGATAAGGGACCCGGAGAGCGAGAGATTATGCAACAATATGAGGATGAGGCACTTATGCTTCTTGATACACTTGCTAAAGAAGAAAAATGAGATTCGAATATGATGTCATAGTGATAGGAGCCGGTCATGCCGGTTGTGAAGCTGCGTGTGCCGCCGCCAATCTCGGCTCGACTACATTGCTTATCACTATGGATATGAATAAAATAGCCCAGATGAGCTGTAATCCCGCCGTAGGTGGTATTGCTAAAGGTCAGATTGTCAGAGAGATAGATGCTCTTGGCGGTCAAATGGGTATTGTCACCGATGAGAGCGCCATCCAATTTCTCGCATCGAACACACTGACAATCTTTTTATGTGGCAAGATTCTGCCACTTCGCTCGTCATTGAAGAGGGTAGGGTGTGTGGTGTGAAAACGGCTATGGGTGTCTCTTTCAAGTGTAAAAGCGTGGTGCTGACAGCCGGTACCTTTCTCAACGGATTGATGCATATCGGTAGGGTGCAGATTGGCGGCGGAAGAGTATCGGAGCCTGCCTCTCACGGCATCTCCGAACAGCTGCGCGACCTCGGATTTAAGGTAGACAGGATGAAGACGGGCACCCCGGTGCGTATCGATGGGCGCACCATCGATTTCGCTAAAAGCATCCGCCAAGATGGCGAAGATGACTACCATAAGTTTTCTTATTTGCCATCGGTTTGCCGCACCCTCAAGCAGCGCCCGTGTTGGATTGTCTATACCAATGAAGAGGTGCATGATGTGCTTCGTGAAGGATTGCCTGAGTCGCCGCTTTACAATGGTCAGATAAAGAGCATCGGTCCTCGCTATTGTCCGAGTATAGAAACCAAAATAGTGACCTTCGCCGACAAAAATCAGCATCAGCTCTTTCTTGAGCCGGAGGGTGAAACTACCGAAGAATACTATCTCAACGGCTTTTCTTCTTCGCTTCCGTTGATGACGCAAGTTGAGGCTATGCAGAAAATTCCGGCTCTTGCAAATGCACAAATTTATCGTCCGGGTTATGCCATCGAATATGATTTCTTCGACCCTACACAGCTGCGCCATTCGCTCGAAACAAAGCTTGTGGCAGGCTTGTTTTTTGCCGGACAGGTGAATGGCACCACCGGCTATGAAGAAGCGGCAGGGCAGGGGTTGATTGCCGGAATAAATGCCCATCAATCGGCTGAAAACAAAGAGCCGTTTGTGCTCGGAAGAGACGAGGCATACATAGGTGTGCTTATCGACGACCTCGTCACTAAAGGTGTGGATGAGCCTTATCGTATGTTTACTTCCCGTGCCGAATATCGCATTCTTCTGCGTCAAGATGATGCCGATATGCGTCTCACACCGCGCGGTTACAGCCTCGGTTTAGCTTCGGAAGAGAGGTATCAATTGATGCTTTCCAAGCGTAGTCAGCGCGATGAATTGATTGCTTTCACCAAGGAATTTTCGGTCAAAGCACAACGAATCAATCCGTGGCTCGAAGCTCAGGGGCTACAGCCGCTCAAGCAGTCGGTGAAACTTCACGACCTTATCCTTCGCCCGCAACTCACCATTATGATGCTCTGCGAAGCCATTCAGCCTCTCAAGCAATTTGTCGATGGCCTGGAGGAGCAACGACGAGAAGAGATAGTGGAGGCTGCCGAAATCCTCATCAAATATCAAGGGTATATAGACCGTGAAAAAATGATTGCCGACAAAATTTCACGCCTCGAACATATACGGTTGCGTGGACGTATCAATTATGAGGAGGTGAAAACAATCTCCACCGAAGCCCGACAGAAACTGTCGAAAATCGACCCGGAGACAGTGGCTCAGGCTTCGCGTATACCGGGAATATCACCAAGTGATATTAATATTTTGTTATTGCTGTTGGGTAGATAAAACAGTGTTCCACGTGGAACAAAATTTAGCCAAATCAAAGAAAATCAATATAAAATGAAAATTGAAGAAGTTAAAAACGAAATCCGTGACATCCTTGATTTCCCACAAAAGGGTATCGTGTTTAGAGACCTCACTACAGCCTTCAAAAATCCTGAAGCGTTGACTGCTATCGCCGATGCTTTGAAGGCAAAATATGAAGGACTCGGAGTGACAAAGGTGGTAGGTATCGAATCGCGCGGTTTTATCGGCGGCTCTATGCTTGCTCGCGACATTAATGCCGGATTTGTGCCGGTGAGAAAGCCTGGTAAGTTGCCTGCCGACACTATTAGTAAGTCGTATAGCAAAGAGTATGGCGTGGATACCATTGAAATCCACCGCGACGCAATCGAAGAGGGTGATGTGGTGGTGCTCCACGACGACCTTCTCGCAACAGGTGGCACTATGGCAGCCGCCTATGAATTGGTGAAATCAATGAATCCAAAGAAAATTTATATCAACTTCATTGTTGAGCTTTCTGAGCTTAACGGTCGTGCCGCATTCCCTGCCGACGTGGAAGTTGAATCATTGATTGTTTACTAATAGAGTGTTTATGTACGGGTCGATGGGGCGAATGCCGTTATCGACTCGTGTTGTATTCTTGTGGTATGTAATTGTGGGTTGTGACCGACGAACTGAAAAATAAGATTGCTTCATTGCCCGACTCCCCTGGGTGTTATCTCTACTATGACAAGCAGGGAACGGTGATTTATGTGGGTAAGGCAAAACGGCTCAAAAGACGGGTGTCGAGCTACTTTAACCGTGTGCATGATTCGGCAAAAACCAATGCTTTGGTGAGAAATATTGCTGATATGAAATATGTGGTGGTTGGCTCTGAAGATGATGCTTTTCATCTCGAAAACAGTCTTATCAAGGAGTATAAGCCGCGCTACAACATCTTGCTGAAAGACGATAAAACTTATCCATGGATTTGTGTCACCGGCGAACTTTATCCTCGTGTGTTTCTCACTCGCAAGGTTGCGCATGGGGTGGGGAAGTATTTCGGACCTTATGCCAATCAGTCGGTGGTGCGCACCTTGTTGTCGTTGCTCAGGGAGTTGTATCCGTTGCGGTCGTGTCGTTTTCCCATATCTTTCGAAACTATAAAGAAGGGGTCGCAGAGGGTGTGTCTCGACTATCACATTCACAACTGTCTGGGTTGTTGTGAAGGGAAGATTTCTGTTGATGATTACGGTGAATATATCCGTCAGGTGAAGCATATCCTCAGCGGCGAATTGCAAGCGGTTGCCGACTATCTTATGGAGCGTATGCAGAGCCTTGCCGCCGAGCTGCGTTTTGAGGAGGCTGAAGTAATCAAGAAGAAGTATCAACTTATTGAGAAATATCGCGCAAAGTCGGTAGTGGTAACTGCTGCAGAGCAAAACATTGATGTGTTTGCTTTTGAGCCTGCCGACAATATGGCTTTTGTCAACTATATGCATCTACGTCATGGCTCTGTAGTGCAGTGTGTCACCTTTGAATATCGCACTCGCCTCGACGAGTCTCCGGAGCAAATACTCTCTTATGCCATTGCCGAAGCCGAGGAGCAATTTCATAACGAAGCACAACTCACGATAGTGCCTTTTGAACCGGATTTTATGTCTGCCAATCGCAGGTTTTTGGTGCCTCAGAGGGGTGACAAGCGTCGTCTGATTGAAGTGTCGCTACAAAACGCGAAGCAATATAAGGCAGAGAGGCTGAAAAATATGGAGAAGCTTAATCCCGAACAGCGTACGATGCGTTTGCTCACTCGTATGCAACGCGATTTTCGCCTCAGCGAGCTACCTCGTCACATTGAATGTTTCGACAACTCAAACATTCAAGGCACCAACCCCGTGGCATCCTGCGTGGTGTTTATAGACGGCAAGCCTTCGAAGCGCGACTATCGCCATTTTATCATTAAAACAGTGGTCGGTGCAAATGACTTTGCTTCGATGGAGGAGGTGCTCACACGACGATATTCGCGACTGCTTCAAGAGGGTAAGCCTTTGCCTCAATTGGTGGTGGTAGATGGTGGTAAAGGACAATTGAGCAGTGCCGTTGAAGCCTTCGACCGCTTGGGCATTCGTGGCAAGGTGGCTGTGGTAGGCATTGCTAAACGATTGGAAGAAATCTATTTTCCGGGAGATAGTGTGCCATTGTATATCGACAAGGGCTCTGAGTCGCTCAAGGTGGTGCAACATCTGCGCGATGAGGCGCATCGCTTCGGCATCACTCACCATCGCTTGCGGAGAAGTAAGGGGCAGACGGCTTCTGTGCTTGACAATATTAAAGGCATTGGTGAAAAGACGCGCACTGCTCTGCTGAAGCATTTCAAGAGTGTGAAGAGGCTTCGTGAAGCGTCTGAGGTGGAAGTTGCGGCTGTGGTGGGACAGGCAAAGGCAAAAATCTTGATTAATGGATTACAAAGCATTGATAATCAATAGATTAATAATATGAGGATAGTTATACAAAGGGTAAAAGAGGCTTCTGTGTCTATTTCCGGCGAGGTGAGATCGGCTATCGGAACCGGATTGATGATACTTGTCGGTGTCGAACCGTCTGATACTCAAGAAGATGTGGATTGGTTGGTGAAAAAGACCGTTAATCTCCGCATATTTAATGATGATGAGGGTGTGATGAATCGTTCGGTGATTGATGTCGGAGGTGATTTACTTGTGGTGAGTCAATTCACACTCCATGCTTCCACAAAGAAGGGTAATCGTCCGTCGTATATACGTGCGGCGCGTCCGGAGCATGCAATACCTCTTTATCGTGCATATATCGACGCTCTAAATAGCTTGATGCCTCGCAAATGTGGAGAGGGTGTTTTTGGCGCTGATATGCAAGTGTCGTTGATTAATGACGGTCCGGTGACAATAATTATCGATTCAAAACTAAAGGAGTGATGATTAATATTGGAATATGATAATTAATACATTATCTTTGCAAAAATCAAATTTTTTAATCAATATTTAGTATGAAGAATAAACTATTTAAAGTAGGTGTTTTATGCGTGGCTGCATTAACCATTGGTTTTGTTGCTACTTCTTGTAGTGATGAAGAAAATAGTGTGGCAAAAGCACCGACAATGGGTGTGGTTACAATAGTGGGTCAAGACGACATCCGTCCTGGACAGACGGTGCAAGCTTTTGCGCCTTATGCTACCGGTGGCGAGTTGCTCACCGAAGCCGAATATTCATGGCAGATTGATGGCGGTGTGTTGAATAGCGAGACTGATAGTAAAGATGGTAAGTCATACTTCACATTCGTTGCTCCTACAGAAGTGGGTACCCACAAGTTAGTCTTTAAGGGTGATTTTCGTTTTAGTGCTGCACTAAGCGATGGTAACCCATTTGTAGTTATCGATTCCGAGGCTTCATTTGTGGTAAATGCCGCCGATTTCCTTTCCAGCTGTTGGGGTGACTCAATGGCTAAGACCCTTGAGATATATCCCGGTTTGACTGAAAGCGTGGATGGAGATACTAAATACTTGTCGGGAAATTTTGAGGATGAATTTATTGCTTCGACAGGTTACAATGTCACCCGTAAGTTCTGTTTTAACAAGCTTAAAACACCTGATTATGCTCTTTATGGCATTATTGATAACGCCGACTATACTTCACTCAATGTGGGTGGCGGCGTGAAATTATTTCTACAATGCTTGAGCAAATTGCAGAAAGTACACGGCATGTCGGTACCCGCAATAAACCTTACCGATGCCAACAAAACTGTGGTCACCGAAAATGTGCTTAACGAAGATGCGAAGACCTATGAAGCTGCTGTCAGAAACGGCGACTATAGCATTGTGGCTACCTTGTCGGATGATAAAAACTCAGCTACAATTGTAATCGGTATGTCGGGCGACAAGTTGATTGAGGCACGCAAATTTCAAAAGAAAGGCGATGAGTCGACAATCCTCTAATTAGAAAATAATCACAATGACTATAGCAGAAGCACAAGCAGCCGTTGACCGTTGGATTAAGGACTATGGAGTGCGCTATTTCAGCGAACTTACCAACATGGCTGTTCTTACCGAGGAGGTTGGGGAGCTGGCGCGAGTTATTGCTCGTCGTTATGGCGACCAATCGTTTAAGCCTGGTGAAAACCCCGATGCCTTGCAAGAAGAGATGGCAGACGTGTTGTGGGTGCTTATCTGCCTCGCTAATCAGACCGGAACAGACCTCACAGAGGCTTTTAAAGCCACTATCGAAAAGAAAACCAAGCGTGATGCCTTGCGTCACAAAAACAACGATAAACTAAAATCATAAACACAAAAAATTTATCTTAGAAATGGAAAACGTACAGGATAAATATCGCAAAGTGCTCGTTGAGAGTTTGGTGCTCGACGACGACGTTGCCGTAGAAGCCCAAGTGAGAGAGATTCTCGACAAGCATTTCGACGAAAATAATAATGTCGATGTGTGGAAACAATGTTTTCATTCGATTGACCTTACAACGCTTAATTCCACCGACACAGTGCAATCGGTCACTCGATTTGTACAACGTGTAAACGACTTTGAAACCGATTATCCGCAGTTGCCCAATGTAGCTGCCATTTGCACTTATCCCAACTTTGCAATGGTGGTGAGCGGCACTCTCGAAGTGTCGGAGGTGGGTACGGCGGTCGTGGCAGGCTCGTTTCCTTCCTCGCAGACATTTGTTGAGGTAAAGACTGCAGAAACGGCTCTCGCGGTGGCTGACGGCGCCACAGAGGTAGATATTGTGTTTAATCTCGGTTTATATTACGACGAGCAATATGAAGAGCTTGCCGACGAAATTGCCGAAATTAAGCACGCTTGTCGCGATGCTCGCCTGAAAGTGATACTCGAAACCGGAGCCTTGAAGAAGGCTGCCGACATCAAGAATGCCGCCATCTTGTCGATGTGGTCGGGTGCCGACTTTATCAAAACATCCACCGGGAAAGTATATCCCGGTGCAACTCTGGAGGCTGCTTATGTGATGTGTCAATGCATCAAAGAATATCATAAAAAGACCGGTAGAAAGGTGGGATTTAAGGTTAGTGGCGGAGTGTCGACCACCGATGATGCTGTGCGCTATTACACTCTGGTCAAGGAAATCCTTGGCGATGAATGGCTCACCAACGAATGGTTTCGCATCGGCACTTCACGTGCCGCCAATGTGATTCTTTCGTCAATTCTCGGCAAAGAAACTAAGCATTTTTAACCCAAAATGGTCCTAATGACCGATTTGGGTTAAAATCTGATATATCCACTGACTAATTACGGAGAATGAAGATACAACCTTCATTCTCCGTAATCATTATCAGTATGCCTTTCGGTTTATCTCTCGTAGTTGATGAAAGTAAAAGAGTGGGGATTGCTATCGTCGGCTTTGTGATGCTCTCTAAAAGTCTCTTTCCATTCCGCAAAATTCACTTGAGGGAAGAATGCATCGGCGTCTGAAAACGAGGCATCAATATGTGTGAGATACAAGCGTGATGCCATAGCAATCGTCTCGCGATAAATCTGCTCGCCGCCGATTACAAACACCTCGCCGTCGTCTTTTGCTGCCCACAGAGCATCTTCAAGCGACAGAAAAGCTTCGACGCCCGGCGCTGAAAATGCCGGGTTGCGAGTCACTACAATGTTGCGTCGGTTTGGCAGTGCGCCCTTGGGCAAGGACTCGAAAGTGCGTCGTCCCATAATGATGGTGTGTTGGGTGGTCAACGCTTTAAATCGTTGGAGGTCGGCTGAGAGATGGCATAGCAAGTCGCCTCCCTTGCCGATAGCATTG
The DNA here is from genome assembly GCA_004561555.1 of bacterium. Lineage (GTDB taxonomy): Bacteria > Bacteroidota > Bacteroidia > Bacteroidales > Muribaculaceae > Limisoma. The sequence goes on along the minus strand of SFVH01000043.1, from coordinate 1,969 downwards.
TTGCGAGCCACTGCTGCTATGATTGATAGATTTTTCATAATAAACACCAATTACACAGCCACTATACCTTTGATGTGGGGATGGGGGTTGTAGTTTTCAAGAGTAAAATCTTCATATTTGAAGTCGAAGATACTTTTCACCTCAGGATTGATTTTCATGCGCGGCAAGGCTCGCGGCTCACGGCTCATCTGCTCATTCACCTGCTCGAAGTGGTTGGTATAGACGTGAGCATCGCCGAGGGTGTGCACAAAATCGCCGGCTTCAAGCCCTGTCACTTGCGCAACCATCATCAACAATAAAGCATAGGAGGCAATGTTGAAAGGTACACCGAGAAAGATGTCGGCACTACGCTGATATAGTTGCAAACTCAGTTTGCCGTCTGCCACATAAAACTGGAAGAAAGCATGGCAAGGCGGCAGATTCATATTTTTGAGGTCAGCCACATTCCATGCGCTGACAATGATGCGTCGCGAGTCGGGATTGTGCTTTATGGTTTCCACCGCTTCCGCAATTTGGTCGATAAATCCTCCGTCGTAGTCGCGCCACGACCGCCATTGATATCCGTAGATATGACCGAGATTACCGTCGGCATCCGCCCATTCGTTCCATATCCTTACACCATTTTCTTGTAGATAATGCACGTTGGTGTCGCCACGTAGAAACCACAGCAACTCATAGATAATCGACTTTAGATGTAATTTCTTTGTGGTGAGCAAAGGGAAGCCGTCAGCCATATTGAAGCGCATTTGATAACCGAAAACGCTTTTGGTGCCGGTGCCGGTGCGGTCGCTCTTCATCGTGCCACATTCCATCACATGGTGCAGCAAATCCAAATATTGTTTCATAGAGGGTTTTGTTTTGTTAGTGCAAAAATAAGCCATTATCCTCGTAATACAACAATCTTGAGCGCATTTTTATGTTTTTGCTGAAATATTTTTACCTTTGTAAAAAAGACAGTAAACTTATGACTTTTTTACCTGATGATTAGATACTTTTCAGCAAAAGTCATTATCGATAATAATTACACTTGGAATAAGTCAGTGCAAAACAGAAGCCTCACAATGGATGATTTCTGTTAGGGATTGAGGCTATCGTGCTGTACATTTCACATCTTCGGACTTATGTTTAACTTTACTGTGCCACGACTTGCAGGTGCGGCATAGCATCTATATTCTTGCATTTAAATAGCTCGGTGTCAATACACAGTCATGTCGCCCCAGTTGGCACGGTCGAGATTTCGATAGCCGATGGCTTCGATGATGTGGCGTGCTTCCACTCGCTCGCTGCCATCGAGGTCGGCGATGGTGCGAGCCACTCTCAAGATGCGGTCGTAGGCTCTTGCCGACATATTTAGCATCGTCATCGCCTCTTTCAGTCGCTTCAATCCTTGAGCATCGGGTTGCGCATATAGGTGCATTAGGCGAGTGTTCATTTGCGCATTGCAATAAACACCCGGCACGTCGGCATAGCGGCGAGTTTGTATTTCGCGTGCTCGTATCACTCTTTCGCGAATGGCTTCACTGCTTTCAGCCGGAGTAGTGGAGGAGATGTCGTCAAATTCCACCGGTGCCACCTCAATCTGCAAGTCGATGCGGTCGAGTAGCGGTCCGGAGATACGATTGAGGTATTTCTGCACTGCTCCCGGAGGACAGACACATCGTTTGGTAGGGTGGTTGTAGTAGCCGCAAGGACAGGGGTTCATCGACGCCACAAGCATAAAACCTGCCGGATAGTCGACGGTGTATTTTGCACGAGAGATAGTGATATGGCGGTCTTCAAGGGGTTGGCGCATCACTTCCAACACTTGACGACTGAATTCGGGAAACTCATCGAGAAAAAGGATGCCGTTGTGGGCAAGGCTAATCTCTCCCGGCAAGGGGTTGGAGCCGCCACCCACAAGTGCCACCGGCGAGATGGTGTGGTGGGGTGAGCGAAAAGGGCGGCGTGTCATTAGCATAGAGCCGCGTGC
>SFVH01000042.1 GCA_004561555.1 bacterium | reverse complement strand
TCAAACTCTCCGTTGTTATTTATTTCTTTTTTTCTTTTTCTCTGTTTAGTCTGTCAACCAAAACAAATATCAACTTCAAGACCCCGGCCGATGGCTTCTCTTGACGGAGGGCTCCCGCCCTCTTCCTTCGTCTTGTATCTTGTCGCATAATTTCAATGTCCTCTGTTCTCCCTTAAAGGGGAAAGCGGTTACAAAGGTACAACCTTTTTATTTAACCACCAAATTTTTCGCGGAAAAATTTTTAAGCCGCCTCAGCAGCCCTCGGAGCCGCAGCCCCTTCCGCTTTTGCGAGTGCAAAGGTAGAAAGCAGCCCCTTCCGCTTTTGCGAGTGCAAAGGTAGAAACTTTCATCTTAACAACCAAATTTTTTCGCGACTTTTTTATGCTGTAAAACATATTTTTTACAGCATAAAATTGTAACATATTGATTTACAATATATAACACCAATAAATATTTTCAAATATTTTTAGAGTTACAGATGAAGATTTATGAAATAATAAAGAATCACACTCAAAAAACCCCACAAAAATAAATCAATAAAAATTCGAATTATGGTAGTAAAATTCTTACAAAAGACAGAAATAAATAAAAAAACAAAATCTGAGAATCGATATTTATTATTACCTTTGCCTATAGCAAAAAGCAGAAAATGACGCGCATTGAAGAAGAAAAACAAGTGGTTGAATTTATGATACGCCTTTATTGCCGACGCAAGGAAGGCAACAAAGAACTATGCGACAACTGCAAAGAACTCCTTGACTATGCATTGCTTCGCTTGAGTTGCTGCAAATATGGCGACAAGAAACCCACTTGCAAACAATGCGTCATTCACTGTTATCAGCCGATTATGAAATCACGCATCAAAGAGGTGATGAGATGGTCGGGACCGAGAATGCTGTTTTATCATCCCCTTGCGGCAATAAAGCATCTCTCGCGCGAACTATAAATATTAAGAGAGGCATGAGTTTGACATCAATCATACGACCGATACTGACACGACGCTTAAAAGAGACATCGTTGTATAGCGGCTATGGAGAAGAAATACAGCAGAAGGAATTGCGAAGGCTATTACAATCAGCCGTCGACACGTCATACGGCGAACGATATGGCTTCAGCAAGATTTCCGGCTATAGCGACTTTTGCCAACAAGTGCCGCTTGTCAGATATGAAGACATACGCGAATGGGTGATGCGCATGGTTGCCGGCGAGAGTAATGTGTTGTGGCGAGGGAAGACACACAACTTTGCACAGTCATCGGGCACATCCGACGGCAAGAGCAAATACATACCCATCACCAAAGAATCATTCAGCCGATGCCACTACCGTGGTGCTACCGACTGTGTGGCTCATTACCTTGCCCTTAACCCCAAGAGCAAAATCTTTGATGGCAAAGCATTTATCCTTGGAGGTAGTTATGCCAACGAGCTGACATTGCAGAAGGGAGTGCGAGTGGGTGACCTCTCGGCAAACCTTATCGGGAACATCAACCCCCTTGCCAACTTGGTGAGGATACCCTCCAAACGAGTAGCGTTGATGGAAGATTGGAGTAAAAAACTTCCGGCATTAGTAAAATCGAGCATCGGACAAAATGTGACAAACATATCCGGCGTTCCGTCGTGGTTTTTGTCGGTCATCAAGGAAGTGCTACGCGCCACCGGTGCCGACACTATCCATGAAGTATGGCCCAATCTGGAAGTGTTTTTTCATGGAGGCATCAGCTTCAAGCCTTACCGAAAGCAATATGAGGCTATCACCGACAGCCATAAGATGCATTTTCTTGAGACATATAACGCCTCCGAAGGCTTCTTTGCCGTGCAAACCTCATGGGACACCCCCGCAATGCTCCTGCTATTAGATATTGGCGTGTTTTACGAGTTTATTCCCCTTGAGGAAACCGACAGTCCACATCCACGCACACTCACCATCGGCGAAGTCGAAGCGGGTCAAACCTACGAGATGGTTATCACTGCCTGCAACGGCTTGTGGCGTTACCGCATCGGCGACACTGTGAGAGTGGAGCAGACATCACCGGTGAAAATCACCATTGCCGGGCGCACCAAGCATTATATCAATGCCTTTGGAGAAGAGCTGATGGTGCATAATGCCGACGCTGCACTCCAAAAAGCGTGCTCGCTATGCGATGCTGCGGTGGACAACTACACGGTGGCACCAGTCTTTGCCACCCCAACCACAAAAGGACACCACGAGTGGCTTGTGGAATTTGCCAAACGCCCCAAAGATATCGAAGCCTTTGCCGACACTCTTGACAACTGTCTGCGTAAAGAAAATTCCGACTATGACGCCAAGCGTTTTGAAGGCATCTTTATTGACCGACTGACAATTGTCGAAGCACGAACGGGATTGTTTGACGATTGGTTGTTGCAACGCAGCGGCAAACTTGGCGGGCAGCGCAAGATACCACGCCTGTATAATACCCGCGAAATAATTGATACGATGCTTAAATTAAACAATCAAACAGCGATATGAAAAAACTATTCCTTTCCTTATTGTTAGTATTGTCGGCAATAACTATGTCGGCAGAGATAAGGTATGTGTTTTTATTTATTGGTGACGGTATGGGTATGGGCCATGTAACCGCTGCTGAGCTCTACAATCGTAGCATTCTGAAGAGCGAGAAGCCATTGTTGATGATGCAGTTCCCGGTGGTTTCGATGAGCACCACCCACTCTGCCAACAACCCCGTTACCGACTCGGCTGCCGCCGGCACGGCGCTTGCCACAGGCAGCAAGACACGCAACGGCATGATAGGAATGAATGCCGATACCATTGCCGTGACTTCGGTAGCTACACAGCTGAAAGCTATGGGCTACGGAGTGGGCGTAGTGACGTCGGTGGCGTATGACGATGCTACCCCCGGCGCACAATTCGGACACCGCAAAAACCGCGGTCTATATGAAGACATCAGTCATGATGGTGCCGACAGTGGCTTTGACTTCATAGCCGGCTCCTACACCTACGCAGCACGCAAAGGCGCCGCCTCCGCCGAAAAAGCCCTCGGCTATTTCCGCAACAATGGATATCTTGTGGCACACAGTGTGAACGAGCTGACCGAAGCCACTGCCGACAAAGTGCTTGTCACGGCAAGTGACCCCTCTCAGCCAAACTCAATAGGCTACACCATCGACAGCATCCAGGGCAAAGACCGCCTTGCCGACCTCACACGAGCATGCCTTAACCACCTTCAACGAGTTAGTCCAAACCGATTTTATATGATGGTGGAAAGCGGACTTATCGACCATGCAGCCCATGGCAACGACGGCACAACAGTGGTGAAAGAAGTGATTGACTTCCAACATTCCATCAAGATAGCATACGACTTCTATCTATCGCATCCCACCGAAACCCTTATCATTGTCACTGCCGACCACGACACCGGGGGCATGACCATAGGCACCAACGGCTGCCCCTATCCTCTAAGCCTGAAAGCCATCGACTACCAATTAATGTCGAAAGGTACATTTAACGACTATATAGCATCTCAACAAGACATCCAATGGGATGAGATGAAAAAGTTGATGAACGAGAAGCTGGGCTTGTGGAGCCACATTCCGGTGACGGCAGAAGAAGAAGCAGTGCTATTTGCAGCATTTGAAAAGCAGAAAGGCGAGTCATCTGATACACAAAAAACCCTCTATAAAGACTATTCAAATTTCACAGCCACGGTTTTCAACCTTATGAACCGGAAAAACGGCTACGGCTTCACCACCACCAGCCACACCGGCAATCCCGTTCCTGTATATGCCATCGGTTGCGGAGCGCAGCTACTCAATCACCTCAACGACAATATCGACATTCCCGAAGCAATAAGAACTGTTACGGGAATTAAAAAGTAAAAGATATGAAAAAATTAGTTGTTTCTACCGGTGCGGGTATTAGCGCAGAGAGTGGACTAAGCACATTTCGCGATGCAGGCGGATTGTGGGACAAATATCCGGTGATGGACGTGGCAAGCCATGACGGCTTTGTGAGAAACCCATCGTTGATCCATGAATTTTATAATACTCGCCGCCGTGAGCTCCTCAAAGTGCAACCTAATTCAGCCCATTATGGACTGAAAAAATTGGAAGAATGGTATGACGTGAGAGTCATCACTCAAAATGTCGACGACCTACACGAGCGAGCAGGGAGCAGCAGTGTGCTTCATCTCCATGGCGAGCTTATGAAGGTACGGTCGATGACGAGAGAAGACCGCGTCTATACCCTCACACCCGACAACCTTGAGACCAGCCCCGACACCCGCGATGCCTATGGCGACCCGGTGCGTCCCCACATCGTGTTTTTTCAAGAGGCTGTGCCCAATTTTGATGCCGCTACGGCATTAGCTCGCGAAGCCGACATCTTTGTGGTGATAGGGACCTCGCTTAACGTCTATCCGGCAGCGAGTCTGTTGTATTATGTGAAAAAAGGCACACCTATATACTATATAGACCCACACCCTGCCGCCATTCCCCCGGAAGCCGGCAATGTCACCATAATAGCAAAGCCTGCCACCGAAGGCGTTGCCGACCTTATCACGATATTATCAGAAACGAAATAATTGATAGAATAACAAAAAGAAATTAGTAACTTTGCATTTCACCAAAAAATAAATTATAGCTGTGGCAGAAAAGAAAATTGCAGAAACGCCCCTGATGAAACAATATTTCGAGATGAAGAAAAAACATCCCGATGCAGTGTTGCTATATCGTGTGGGCGACTTTTATGAAACCTTTTCTACCGATGCCGTGACAGCCTCCGAAATCCTCGGCATAACCCTCACCAAGCGTGCCGGCACCGACCTTGCCGGCTTTCCCCACCATGCCCTTGACACATACTTACCCAAATTAGTACGTGCAGGCAAGCGAGTAGCAATCTGCGAACAGCTCGAAGACCCGAAGCTCACCAAGAAACTCGTGAAGCGAGGCATAACAGAGCTGGTGACTCCCGGAGTGGCAATCAACGGCAATATGCTCGAGTCGCGAGAAAACAACTTTTTAGGAGCGGTTCATTTTGGGAAGAATTCATGTGGAGTAGCATTTCTTGACATCAGTACCGGCGAGTTTCTCACAGCTGAAGGCACCATCGACTATATAGATAAATTGATGGCAAATTTCTCGCCCAAGGAAGTGTTGGTGGAGCGTTCGTGTAAAAAACGCTTTGAGCAGTCGTTTACGGCAAAGTATCTCACATTTGAACTTGACGACTGGATGATGACCGACGAAGCAGCACTCGACCGTCTGCTTAAGCAGTTTAAGACAAAAAGTTTGAAAGGCTTTGGAGTTGACAAAATGGCTAACGGCATAGTGGCTTCCGGAGCAATCCTTTTCTATCTCGACCTCACACAACATTCACAAATAAGCCATATCACATCATTGGCACGCATTGAAGAAGACCGCTATGTGAGGCTCGACCGCTTCACCGTACGCAACCTGGAGCTGATAGAGCCGATGGCTGAAGACGGCAAAAGTTTGCTCACAGTGATTGACCGCACGGTGAGTCCGATGGGAGCGCGCTTGCTACGTCGCTGGCTCTTGTTTCCGCTAAAGTCGGTTAATCCTATCAACGACCGTCTGAATGTGGTGGAGCATTTCTTCAAAGACCGAGAAGGAAGAGAATTGATGCAACGGCAACTGGAGCTGGTAGGCGACCTCGAGCGATTGGTGTCGAAAATTGCAGTGGGAAGGATTTCTCCACGCGAGATGGTGCAAGTGAAAAATTCACTCAATGCTATAGTCCCTATCAAGGATTATTGTGAAAACTCCGACAACGTGGTGTTGCGCTCTTTCGGCGAGCAACTCAATTCCTGCTCCACCATCCGCGACCGTATAGAGCGCGAGCTCAACCCTGATGCGCCAACCCTTGTGAGCCGTGGCTCAGTGATACGCAAAGGAGTAGACGACACTCTCGACAGCCTTCGCGAGATAGCCTATTCCGGCAAAGACTACCTTCTGAAAATACAGCAACGCGAAAGCGAAATCACCGGCATCCCCAGTCTGAAAGTGGCTTACAACAACGTGTTTGGATACTATATTGAAGTACGCAACACCCACAAAAACAAGGTGCCATCGGAATGGATACGTAAACAAACCTTGGTGAATGCCGAGCGTTATGTGACTCAAGAGCTGAAGGAATATGAAGAAAAAATCCTTGGTGCGGAAGAAAAAATTGTGAGCATTGAGACCAAACTCTTCAACGACCTCGTGGATGCAGTGGCAACATTTATCCCTGCCGTACAGCTCAACGCCTCACTAGTGGCACGCATCGACTGCTTGCTATCATTCACTAAAGCATCAATCGAAAATCGCTACAATCGTCCGGTAATCGACAACTCCCTCGATATAGACATCACAGAAGGTCGACATCCGGTGATTGAAAAACAGCTTCCCATAGGCGAAACATATATCTCCAACTCCGTAAATCTGAGCAACGACAATCAGCAGATAGTAATGCTTACTGGGCCGAATATGGCAGGTAAGTCGGCGCTACTGCGACAGACGGCTTTGATAGTACTTCTCGCACAAATAGGTTGCTTTGTGCCTGCTGATGCCGCACGCATAGGCATTATCGACAAGATATTTACACGCGTTGGAGCTTCCGACAACATCTCGCTCGGCGAATCGACATTTATGGTGGAGATGAACGAGGCGGCATCCATCCTCAACAACCTCAGCGAGCGCAGCCTCGTGCTCTTTGACGAGCTGGGACGTGGCACAAGCACTTACGACGGCATCTCAATAGCATGGAGCATCGTGGAATATATCCACGAACATCATAAATTTCACGCCAAGACACTCTTTGCTACCCACTATCACGAACTTAACGAAATGGCGAAGCAATATCATCGCATCGCCAACTACAACGTGTCGGTAAAAGAAATCGACGGAAAGGTAGTGTTTCTTCGCAAACTCGCCAAAGGTGGCAGCGAACATAGTTTCGGTATCCATGTGGCAAAACTTGCCGGACTGCCAGCTAAGATTGTGGACCGCGCAAACGAAGTGCTTCATCAACTTGAATCGGCAAACATGCGCGACGCAGTAAGCAAAAGTCTCAACGAGATGAGCGAAGTGACGGGCAAAGGAGTTCAACTATCAATTTTCCAGCTCGATGACCCGGTGCTTTCACAAGTGAGAGACCAAATATTAAATACTGATATCAACAATCTCACTCCTATGGAAGCCCTCAACAAGCTCCATCACATCAAAAACATCATCACCGGCAAAAACAGCTAAAGCAATACCCTAATCACCCTAAAACAAACTCGACCGCCTTTAAATCAGCAGTCGAGTTGATAGGTTTATTTATTTTGCGGAGGCTTTGATGCCTTCTATTACAGCAGAAGAAAACCCGAGGGCTTCCATGCGGTTAAGCCCTTTGATTGTAATACCTCCCGGCGTGGTGACCTTATCAATCTCTTGTTCGGGATGATTACCACCTTCGATAAGGAGACAAGCCGCACCCTTCACCGTTTGCGCCACAATGCTCTGAGCTTGCGAGGGATAAAGACCCAATTCCACCCCGGCTTCCATAGCGGCTCTGATGTAACGCAAAGCGTATGCCGTGCCACAAGAGCCGAGAGCCGTTGCGGCTCCCATCAGTCGCTCTTCTACCATTACCGCTTTTCCCAAGCGGTCGAAAATGGCGATGATGGCAGTTTGCTGCTCCACAGAGGCATTATTGTGAGCCACAGCCGTCATACTTTCGCCTCTTCAAGTGTTGGTTTATTTCAGAAGCCACACGGTCTACAAGCCACGGCTTGACAGCTATCATCACGATGTCGGCATCGGCAACCACTTCGCTGTTGGATGTCGTAGTGGCAACAATTGACGGCATTGCCTGAAGTTTGCCCAAAGATGGATTACTCACGGCAATGGTGTTGTTACTCATAAAAGCAGCATCGGCGGCAAGCCCTCTTGCGATGGCGCCGCCCATATTGCCGCAACCTATGATTGCTATTTTCATAAGTCAGTGATTAGTTTTGTTATTATCCTTCAGCCGATGCTTCTTTCACGTCTTCTTTAGGAGCATCTTTGTGAAATAATTTTTCTTTGATTTTTGCTTCCAACTCCTCAGCCAATTCAGGATTGTCGGCAATGATGCGCTTCACGGCATCGCGACCCTGTCCGAGTTTCGACCCTTCATAAGAAAACCATGAGCCGCTCTTGACTATTAGTCCGAGATTTACACCGAGGTCAAGGATTTCACCCGAATGCGACACACCTTCGCCAAAGAGCATCTCAAATTCGCATTTTCTGAAAGGAGGAGCCACCTTGTTTTTCACCACCTTCACTTTAGTTTGATAGCCGAGTACCTCTTCGCCATTCTTGATAGCACTGGTGCGGCGTATGTCGATGCGCACTGAAGCGTAAAATTTCAAGGCATTACCACCGGTAGTTGTTTCGGGAGAGCCCCACATCACACCGATTTTGTCGCGTAATTGGTTGATAAATATACAAGTGGTGTTTGTCTTGGAGATAGTAGCGGTGAGCTTGCGCAATGCTTGCGACATCAAGCGCGCTTGCAATCCCATTTGCTTTTCTCCCATCTCACCTTCGATTTCAGCCTTTGGGGTGAGGGCTGCCACAGAGTCAATAACAATGATATCGATTGCAGAAGAGCGGATGAGCTGGTCGGCAATTTCGAGAGCTTGTTCACCATTGTCGGGCTGTGAAATCCAAAGGTTTGTCACATCAACACCCAACTTCTCAGCATAGAAGCGGTCAAAGGCATGCTCGGCATCGATGATTGCCGCAATGCCCCCTTGACGCTGAGCTTGAGCGATGGCGAGGATTGCGAGAGTTGTCTTACCCGATGACTCCGGGCCATAGATTTCTATAATACGTCCACGAGGATATCCCCCGACCCCCAATGCGCTATCCAATCCGATGATTCCCGATGGGATAACATCGATGTTTTCTATATCTTCATCGCCGAGTTTCATAATAGCACCACGTCCGAAGTCTTTTTCAATCTTCGACATAGCATTTTGCAACGCTTTAAGTTTTTCAGTGTTTACTGCCGGCATTTTGTCATTTTTTTCCATAATATCGTGGTTTGTCGGTTATTTTTTTAAATCGATAATTTGCTTTGCGCTCTGCTTCGTATCCACTTTCTTGATAATATCAGTGACCACACCATTTTCATTAATGATAAACGTGGTGCGCACGGTGCCCATACTCTCGCGACCGCACATCTTCTTCAGCTGCCACACTCCAAAAGCCTGATTAAGGGTGGTATCGGTGTCGGCAATGAGGCGGAACGGCAGAGAATGTTTGGCGGCAAACTTAGCATGGCTTGCACTGCTGTCTTTGCTTACACCAATTATCTCATAACCCATAGCTTTCAAGTCGGCATATCCGTCACGGAGGCTACATGCTTCAGCAGTACACCCCGGAGTGTTGTCTTTTGGATAAAAATAGATTATCACTTTCCTGCCTGCATACTCAGAGGCTCTCACTTCCTTACCTTCGGCATCAATGCCGAGGATTTCCGGTATTTTGTCTCCTATATTCATAATTATTCGTTTTTGTTACTGCAAAGATATATATCAGATGAGCAAATTTTATACCCAAACTTAATAAATAACATTAATGTTGGAGCTCTACTTTGTGAGTCGGTGGCAATTCTTGATTTCGCTTCTCGATGGCTTCAACGGCTTTATCAGCAAGAGAGGCAAAAGCGGCAGCAGAGACAGTGTTGTTGAGCACGGCCGGTCTGCCATCATCACCGGCATCACAAATGCCGGCCACTAAGGGTATTTGTGCCAACAGTTGCGTGTGGATTGCTTCAGCAAGACGCTTTCCACCGCCGTTTCCGAAGATAAAATATTTCTCATCGGGATGATTGGCGGGAGTGAACCATGCCATATTCTCGACGATACCGAGCACCGGCACATTGACCTTATCGCTGCGAAACATGCTGATACCTTTGCGAGCGTCGGCGAGAGCCACTTCCTGCGGAGTGCTAACCACGATAGCACCGGTGATGGCGAGCGTCTGCACAAGAGTGAGATGGATATCGCTGGTGCCCGGAGGCATATCAATCACAAAATAATCGAGGTCGCCCCAGTTGGCATCGCTGATGAGTTGCTTAAGAGCATTGCTTGCCATCCCTCCACGCCACAACACCGCATTATCTTTATCAACAAGAAAGCCTATCGAGAGGAGTTTGACGCCATATTTCTCCACAGGAGCAATTAGATGTCTGCCATCTACCTCATCCATATAGACAGGCTCGTCTTCCACACCAAACATTTTGGGTATCGACGGGCCAAAGATATCGGCATCAAGCAGCCCCACCTTGTATCCCTTTTGTGCGAGAGCCACAGCGAGATTACTTGCCACAGTGGATTTACCCACACCGCCTTTTCCCGACGACACACCGATGATGTTTTTCACCCCCGGCAACAGTTTCTCTACTTTGGGCGTTACAGTGCGTGAAACGACGGCAATGCGAGGCTCGGCATTTTCGCTGGCAAAAGTTTTGATAGCCGTTTCAGCAGCTTTCACCACCGACTTGATAAACGGGTCGGTAGGCTTATCAAAAACCAAGCTCAACGACACCGTCATACCATCGATACGAATGTCGTCCGCCACCATATCGCTTTCCACGAGATTTTTACCGGTGCCCGGATAGCGCACATTTTTCAGTGCGTCAAGGATAAGTGAGGGATATAGTCTTTCTTCCATATGTATTTGATATTTTGTGGTATTATTCGGAAAATCGAACATCTGTTTCGAGATAGCCTCGCGAGAAACTTCGATAGGTGTCTTTTTCTATTTCTATATCCGGCTCTTGAAGAGTTGTGGTGCTATCAAGATGCCAGCTGATATATTTTATTGTCAAGCCGCGAGCAAGCCATTGACGCTCATAGAATGTGCGTATTTCGAGGATGTCATCGGCAAGATTGCTATGATAGAGGTCGTCAGTATCCACCACTTTCTCCTGACGATTGAGCTCCACCATCGCTTTGGTGTAGGTGTAGAGAAATGGGCTATCGCTTTTGAGATGGATAATGCCATTGGGACATAAGATGTGCCGATAGAGATTCATAAAACGGGTAGATGTGAGCCGCTTTGACACCTTTTTCATCTGCGGGTCGGGGAAAGTAATCCATATTTCGCTCACTTCCGAAGGCGCAAAAAACGATGCTATCAACTCGATGCTTGTGCGCAAAAATGCCACATTGAGAATACCCTCTTCGACACTTTGCTTGGCACCGGTCCACATCCTCGCCCCCTTGATGTCCACACCTATGAAGTTGCGATTGGGAAATTTCTTTGCCAAGCCCACTGCATATTCACCCTTACCACAGCCTAATTCGAGCACGATAGGATTGTCATTGTGGAAAAAATCGCTGTTCCACTTTCCTTTTAGAGGAAAAGGATGTTGTTGCAATACGGCAAACGGATATTGAAACACATTGGGGAACGTTTCCATTTCCCCGAATTTCTTCAATTTATTTTTACCCATTACCTTAGCGCGCTATTTTGATGATTTCCACATTGTTGTCGCCGAAGGTACATCTCACAACATAGTTGCGAGCACTGTAGTTGGCAAGCGACAATTGAGCTTGCAATGCCATCGGCAGTTGCATTGTCAGCAGAATGCCACTCATATCGTAGAGCATCACCGATGTTATTTCAAGCGACGACTTGAGCGTTAGCACATCTCCGTTGATAGTCGCTGTAAGTAGTTTCGAAGATAATTGTTCGGTCGACGAAGAGTTGAAGAAGTCACACCACTGTTCGGCTGACTTATATAAGGCTTCGCTCGTAACAGGCACGTTGAGCGTCACGCGGTCTTTCGACACCCCTTCCCACACATTGTCGCCCAATGTGGGTGGCACCGTAGCGTCGCAGGTCATTGAGGAGAGGGAGGTCCAATTGCGCATTGCGCGTTCGCCGATAGTAGTGAGAGTTGAAGGCAGGGATATGGTGCCGATAGCCCCCCAATCACTGAAAGCATAGTTACCGATTGATTCCAAGCCCTCAGGGAGTGTGGCTTCGCTAATAAGAGAGCCACCCATAAATGCATAATCATTAATCTTTGCCAAGCCTTCGGGAAATACCACCGACTGAAGAGCAGTGGAATAGAAAAATGCGCCATCACCGAGCGAGGTAAGCCCGGAGGGCAGATACACTTCCGTAAGAGCGGAGTTGTCGGCAAAAGCCCATGCACCAATCACTTTCAAATTGTTGCACCCACCAAGGTCGATGCTCGCTATCGGACAACCTTTAAAGGCGCCTTCACCAATGGCTGAAGTAGTGACCGAAAACGGCACGCTGCCAAGCGACGTACAACCCTTGAAAGCATAGCCACCGATGCTCTCTACCTTTGCAAAACACGGAAGAGAAGTGAGGGAAGTGTTGCCACTGAAAGCGTAGTCGCCGATAGTGATAATGTTTTCGCCGCCACCCACTGTAGCGAGACTCTTACAGCCGGAGAAGGCATAACTGTCAATTTCGGTCACGGCAGAGGGAATAACGATGCTTTTAAGGTTCTCACAACCGGCAAAAGCCCCTTCACCGACAACCTTAATGGAAGAAGGGAGGATGATAGTTTCGGCAGCGATGCCCATAAAGCAGTATTTTGGAAGCTCGTCAGCCGGATAATAAGTATAGTTGCCCACTATCGGCTCTTTGTCGGAATATTCCACGATTGCAGCCTCCGACAGGTCAATGGTGTGAGCAGTCTTTAGGTCACTATTCTCCGCCAAGTCGCGTGCCGACAGATTGCCGGAGAGAGTGATGACTGTTGTTGCGGCTGAAGCCGAATGGGATGCACAAATTAGCATTAACGCTATTGCCGATGTTGTGATTTGTTTTTTCATAATCAGTAATTTATCTTGCAAAAATAATAAAATCTCTGCAATTTTTCTACCACCGCTTTGATTTATTTGCTATTATCAAACATTTTTGGCAGACAAAGGAAGTGGGTTGGTTTTCTTATCAACGATATCCAAATCAAAAGAGCACCGCACAAATGCGATGCTCTTTTGAAATGTATTGCCGCTATAACGGCTGATATAGTCATAAAAGTTAGTTGTCTATTACAACTTCGGGCCGGCAGCTACGAGAGCCTTACCTGCTTCGTTGCCTTCAAACTTAGAGAAGTTTTTGATGAAGCGTTGAGCAAGGTCTTTAGCTTTTTCTTCCCATTTGCAAGCGCAGTCGTAAGTGTCGCGCGGGTCAAGGATGTTTTTGTCAACACCCGGGAGTTCGGTAGGCACTACGAAGTCGAAATACGGGATAGTTTTTGTAGGAGCCTTATCAATAGAACCGTCAAGGATAGCGTCGATAATGCCGCGAGTGTCGCGGATTGAGATACGCTTGCCGGTGCCGTTCCAACCGGTGTTCACCAAGTAAGCCTTTGCACCAACCTTTTCCATTCTCTTCACGAGTTCCTCAGCATATTTTGTCGGGTGGAGCGTCAAGAACGCTGCACCGAAGCAAGCGGAGAATGTAGGAGTAGGCTCGGTGATGCCACGCTCTGTACCTGCGAGCTTAGCAGTAAAACCGGAGAGGAAGTAGTATTTTGTTTGCTCTGAGTTGAGGATTGATACCGGAGGCAATACACCGAAAGCGTCAGCAGAAAGGAAAATCACTTGGTGAGCGTGCGGACCCTTGCTGATGGGCTTAACGATGTTGTCAATGTGATAGATAGGATAAGACACGCGAGTGTTTTCGGTAACGCTCTTATCAGCAAAGTCAATCTTACCGTCTTCAGCTACGGTTACGTTCTCCAAGAGAGCATCGCGCTTAATTGCGTTGTAGATGTCGGGCTCGCTTTCTTTGTCGAGGTTGATAACCTTAGCATAGCAACCACCTTCGTAGTTGAATATACCTTCGTCGTCCCAGCCGTGCTCGTCGTCACCGATAAGGAGACGTTTTGGGTCGGTAGAAAGAGTAGTCTTACCGGTACCGGAGAGACCGAAGAATACTGCTGAGTCGGTGCCTTCCTTGTTGGTGTTGGCAGAGCAGTGCATTGAAGCGATGCCGCGAAGCGGGTTGAAGTAGTTCATCATTGAGAACATACCTTTCTTCATTTCGCCACCATACCAGGTGTTGATGATTACTTGCTCCTTAGTAGTGAGGTTAAACACTACAGCGGTTTCTGAGTTGAGACCAAGTTCTTTGTAGTTTTCCACTTTAGCCTTCGATGCGTTGTAAACCACGAAGTCAGGCTCAAAATTCTTAAGCTCTTCAGCAGTAGGACGGATAAACATATTGGTCACAAAGTGAGCTTGCCAAGCCACTTCCATGATGAAGCGCACTTTCAAGCGAGTGGCAGCATTTGCACCGCAGTAGCAGTCTACGACATAAAGTTTCTTGTTGGAAAGTTCCTTCATTGCAAGGTCCTTAAGCACATCCCAAGTGGCGGGAGTCACAGGCTTGTTGTCGTTTTTATATTCTTCAGAAGTCCACCATACGGTGTTTTCGCTTGTTGCATCTTTTACGAGGAATTTGTCTTTAGGCGAACGTCCGGTGTAGATGCCGGTCATCACGTTTACAGCTCCGAGTTCAGTCACTTGACCCTTCTCAAAGCCTTCAAGACCCGGGAGGGTTTCCTCTTTGTACAATTCGTCGTACGACGGGTTGTGCAATACTTCTACGGTTCCTTCGATACCGTATTTTTTCAAATCAAGATTGCTCATTGTTGTTTTGAATTATTGATGTGAATATTTAATATATTTTCTTTCCTTGAAAATCTCCGCAAATTTACGAATTTTTTTTGATACGACAATATCAATAGTGAAATTTTTCCGTATTTATAATTATTTAAAAATTAGTGTAAATCCGCTCGGTTTTTACGATTATTTACCGCTATCTAAACGATTAAAGTCGCATTTTTGTTTATGTCACCGACATAAACAAATACTGTGCCCGGGGGGCTATATCGTGATTTCACCGCAAAGCGAGCAGTGGAGATATTTTTTCACCTCGTCTGCACTTAACCCCATCCCAAAAAGATACATCAGTTTGGTGATTGCGGCTTCCGAAGTCATATCATATCCACTCATCACTCCGGCTGCCGACAGTGCGTTGCCCGTCATATATCGCTCGGAATTAACGCCTCCGTTCACACATTGTGACACATTGACCACGACAACACCTCGCTTGACAGCGGCTCGCATAAGGTCGACAAACCACTTGTCGGTAAGAGCATTGCCGGCGCCGTAGGTTTTCAGCACAATACCTTTGATACCGGGTGTGTTGGTGAGATATTGCAAGGTCTGCTCGGTGATGCCCGGGAAGAGATGGATAAACATCACGTTGCGATCCATTTCCGTCTGCACCTTCAGAGGGCGGTGGGCTTTCTGTCGCCACAAAGCTTCTTTATGGAAGTGTATGCCTAAGCCGATGCGTGCCAAGAAGGGGAAGTTGTTGCTCTTGAATGCATTAAAGTAGTCGGCACTCATCTTTGTACTTCGGTTACCGCGCCAAAGGTAATCTTCAAACAGAATAGCCACCTCTTGTATCATCGGCTCGCCGTCTTTGTCGCGGGCTGCGGCTATTTGTAGCGCCGTGATTAGGTTTTCTTCGCCGTCGGTGCGCACCTCGCCTATAGGCAGCTGTGAGCCGGTGATTATCACCGGTTTATGAAGATTTTCGAGCATAAAGCTCAGAGCAGAGGCTGTATAAGCCATTGTGTCGGTGCCGTGAAGCACAACAAAGCCGTCGTAGTTGGCATAGTTTTCCTCTATGCTTTGTGCTATCTCCACCCAATGGTCAGGATTCATATTCGACGAGTCGATGGGAGGATGAAACTGTATGTTGTGGATTTCGTAGTTCAACTTCTTGATTTTTGGCACATTATCGATAAGATGCGTGAAGTCGAACGGCTGGAGCGACTTGGTCACCGGGTTTTCAATCATTCCTATTGTTCCGCCGGTGTAGATGATGAGAATCTTCGGTTGAGCCATTAAGATTTTCGTTATTTTCGTAAACAAACCTAATGTGTGATAGTACGTCAGACTATCCATTGCAAAGTTAAGAAGATTTTCTTGCATTTGTCAATAGTTTTATGGTTTACACCATATGCTACCACGGAATTAAAAAACAATTTGCTATTGGCAATGTAATTTATCGCTAATATCACCAAACTATTCATCAATTATTAAAGCATAATGAAAGCACTCGCCAACAAATCGTCGGCGAGTGCTTTTACTATCTTTTATTAGTTAAAAATACTTAACTATGCGACTATTTATCAGAGCCGAAAAAGTCAGCAAAGAAATAGAAGTGGTCGCGGAGCGAGCGACGCCAATAGTCCCATGAGTGGTTACCGGGGCGTGTGGTGTACTCGTGAGCTATGCCTTGAGAGATAAGGGCGTTATGGAGATTGTTGTTTACCTCAAAGAAGAAGTCTTCAGTACCACAATCAATGATAAGTTGCAACGAGCCGTTTTTGAGTTTTGGCAGTTGTGATATCACAGTGTTATTGTCCCAATTATCAGGATATTTCGCTTTTTCTCCCAGACGCAACTTGATATCCCACTTTTCGGGGAACGGACGGAAATCCACCCCCCCGCTCATAGAGCCGGCAGCACCGAAGGTGTCTTGATGACGGATGGCAAGATATAGCGCTCCGTGTCCACCCATACTCAAGCCGGTTGTTGCCCGATGACGACGGTCGGCAAGGGTATAATAGTTTTTGTCGGTATAATTCACCAGCTCGGTAGCAACAAATGTTTCATATTTATAAGTGGGGTCGATGGGGCTGTCGAAATACCAACTTGTATCGGCATCGGGGATTACCACGATGATGCCGCAGTTGTCGGCAAGACGACGCACATCGGTAAGTGAAAGATAGCCGCGCTCGTGGTTGTCGCCGTAACCGTGAAGAAGATAAACCACCGGCAAGCGATGCGCTCCATAGGCTTCCGGAAGCACAATGCTCACATTTACGTCTTTGTTCATAGCATCGCTATGCACCGCCTTTGTTTCTACACGCGACGCCCATAACGTCACCGTCAGAGTGAGCAGCGTAAAAAGTGTCAAAAGTCGAGTTCTAACCATAATTGTCGAAGTATTTTTCCTACAAAAATATGTAAAACCGCTTTTTTTAGCAAGTTTTTTACTCAAAATGTTGCAAAATCCGTTTCTCGGAAGGTGCGGTAGTTCAGCCTGGTTAGAATACATGCCTGTCACGCATGGGGTCGCGGGTTCGAGTCCCGTCCGCACCGCAAGAGCGCTTGGAGAAATCCGGGCGCTCTTTTTTTGTGTTTTTGTTACATAAAAAAGAAAACCGGAAAGTAACGACGCTCTCCCGAGTTGGTTAATTTCCGATTTTCCACTGTCAGAATTTATAAAACTATTGCTAAGAAAAGCGTGTTGCGCATATCAGAAAATCGCACACGCATAGCAAATGCAGTGCAAAGGTACTAATAAATATGCTAATGCAAAATATTTTTAGATTATTTTAAAACCAAGCACTCAAAAACTACCTACAAATCAAACTGTTATAAGCGTTATTAACAAAAATTTAAAACATGACACATCTTTGATTCTTTATCATAAAAAGGGGCGTATTCATCCCAAACACACCCCTTTCAGAATAAACCATTTTTAATTTAAAACAACCTAATAACCTTAAAACTCAATTACCTATTATGAAAAAAAACCTTTGTTATTTTTTATATTCAGGCATTGCGCCATGGCAAGTGCACACATAGGCTGCCACCTCGGTAGCGGCTTTATGAGCGGCAACAATGCCTTTGCCATTGATAAGACCGCAGATGAATGTTGCCGTGAATGAGTCGCCGGCGCCTACGGTATCGATGGCATCAACTTTGGGAGTTGATTGAAATGATGTCTCACCGTCGTTAGTGAAGATAAAGCTACCCTTTTCGCCACAAGTCAGTATCACGATGTCAAGGTCGAACATTGCAATAAGTTTGCGACAACTGGCTTCATAATCACCTTCTGTAAGTTCAAACATCGGGGTGATGATTTTTATTTCATCATCATTAATCTTAAACACATTGCTCAATCGCAACGACTCCTCGATTACATCCCTGCTATAGAAATGCTGACGAAGATTGATGTCAAACACGCGATAGATGCCGTCGCCCACACCCATCGTCTCGATAAAACGGCGCACAGTGTGGCGTGACTTCGGACTGCGTTGCGCCAGCGAGCCGAAGCACACGGCACAGGCATTGCGTGCGATATATTCCATATGAGGTGTGAATTCGATATTATCCCATGCCACATCTTCCACGATATGATAATCGGGCTTGCCGTCGATAAGTTCTACATTCACCACTCCGGTGGGATAAGCCACCGATTGCATATAGAAGTCAAGATTATTTTCTTTCAGCGCATCAATGATACCATAACCAAGCGCATCGCTGCCCACAGCACTCACGGCAATGCCTTTCAATCCTTGTTGCGACACATGATAGGCAAAATTTGCCGGGGCGCCACCCAATTTTTTACCGGTTGGAAGCATATCCCACAGAGCCTCGCCTAAGCCAACGATAAATTTATTCTTATTCATGACTTTTGTTGATTTTAAGAGTATATATTAAAAGATATAATGCACCGACAGCCATCACTGCTACCGCCCCCGACTGACTCTGAATGAAGTCGGTGGCATAACCCATAGCCAACGGGAATAGAGTACCGCCAAACAAGCCCATAATCATCAATCCCGACACTTCATTTTTCTTCTTTGGCTCACTAAGCAAAGCTTGAGAGAAAATGATGGAGAAGATATTTGAGTTGCCATAACCGATTAGGGCAAGACACAAGTATATGCTCATTTCCGTAGAGGCATAAAACAATCCCGCCAATCCGCCGGCAATCATCAACGCACTTACAAAGAAGAATGACTTGGCACTGAAGAAACGCAAGATGAAAGAGCCGGTAAAGCAACCGATGGTACGGAAAATGAAATAAACCGAGGTGGCAAAGCCGGCAGCCCCTATCGTCATTCCGGCACGCTCCACAAGGAGCTTGGGAGCAGTGGTGTTGGTGCCCACATCGATGCCCACATGACACATAATGCCGATGAAGCAAAGAAGTACAAACGGCTTACCAAGTAGCTTCAAGCAGGAAACGACTGAGGAAGCTTCGTCTGCCGGCTCCTCCTTAATATTTGTGGCGAAAAGGGCTATTGTGGCAACTAATCCCACAATGGCATATATCGGGAACAATATGCGCCATTGCAATCCGAATGTGGGTATAGCAGCAGTGGCGCCCCAAGCAGCTATTATCGGTGCAAGAAACGAGGCTATGGCTTTTACAAACTGACCAAGAGTCATCGTGCTTGCCAAACGATTACCACTCACCAAATTGCTCACCAAAGGATTAAGCGATGTCTGCATTATTGCATTACCGATACCCAAGAGAGAGAATGCTACAAGCATCATTGGATAGGTATCGCCAAAGATAGGTACCACGAGCGAACCGATAGTGAGCACAATGCTCAGAAGCACCGTATTGCGACGACCTATCTTATTCATCAACAATCCTGTAGGTACGGAGAATATCAAGAACCAAAAGAACACCAACGACGGCATTATATTGGCTTGTGAGTCGGTAAGACCCAAGTCTGCTTTCACATAGTTGGATGCTATACCCACAAGGTCGACAAAACCCATGGTGAAGAAGCAAAGCATCACCGATAGAAATGCAATTTTCTTACTTTTCATCGCTTAATCCTCCCTCGTTTCAATTACTTACCCAACTGATTGATTACCACATTACTAACTTTGGCTTTTCCTTCAGAGGTAAATTCCACAGCGTCGTAATCGTTTGTGGGAAACACAAGGTTGGTCATTGCTATACGACCTTCATCAACAAACATTTCAGCCGAGCACTTATCCACGTAAATGCTTATTGTATAAGATGGTCCTTCACACAAATTTAAAGGAGCCCAGGTGCCCAATGCCCAATCATTTTTATAGTTTACGGAATATATCTTACGATGCTCATCTGCTTCGCGTTCATGCACATTATAGGGCTGACCATGACGATTGAGGTCTTTGATACCTGCCTCTGTACGGTCCATCACGATGCGTTGTTGCTCAAGGTCAAGGTAGCACTTCAATGTCTCGCCGGATGCATTAACCAAGTTGAAGTTCACTTTGTGTGTATTTGCAGCGGGAGTAACCGTAAACTGAAGATGGAAAGCACCATCTTTATCCCCATCCACGTTCTCTATACGATGAGCGCGAGCATCCACTTCAAAATCAGCTTCATTACGAGTGCCTGATACAAGATTTTTTATTTCATCAACCGGTTTTGCCGCCATATACACTTCTCCATCTACTTCAAAGAGAGAGAATTCGCGAGGCAAACCGTTGGCAGAGCGGAATTGTTGAGTGGGCACATAGTTGGCATATTGCCAGTTGCTCATCCATGGCATACCTATCACGCGACCATTGGGAGCATTGCTAAATGTAACGGTAGCATAGTGGTCCTTACCCCAATCAATAAACTTATATGTTTCAGGCTTGCTCAAACATTTAAACTCTTTTCCATCAAATGTACCCACAAAATATTCCGTAGCCGAACCGCCGAACAAGCATCCGGGATTGATATTTACAATCATCACCCAATACTCCTTGCCGTTAAGCGTCAAAGGGAAGAAATCAGGACATTCATATTGATTGGGTTGCACTCCGTATCCTTCACCGAAAGCGCTGACATATTGCCACGACTTAAGGTCTTTGCTGCTATAGAAACGCATTTCCTTATCACTGCTCACAATCATATACCACATTTTCAGAGGTTCATAGCGGAAAATCTTCGGGTCGCGGAAGTCGCGCAAACCTTTGCATCGCTTGGGGTCGTTTTCCAATCCTTGATAGCTGTTAAGCACGGGGTTGCCACTATATTTGGTGAATGTGCGACCATTGTCGGTGGAATAAGCCATACACTGCAATTCTGTGAGTTCGCGAGCACGACTGCCATCTTCAAGGTGGCTGGTGTAGTAAGCGATGATGGCATTTTTGCCAAATCCTGCTGTATTATCCTTATCCACAACTGCCGAGCCGGAGAAAATATGGCCCAAAGTATCGCGTTCGATAGCCGGCTTCAAATGTTCCCAATGTACCAAATCTTTGCTCACTGAATGACCCCAGTGCATATTTCCCCAAACCGAAGCATAAGGATTATATTGGAAGTAAAGATGCCATTCACCATCTTTATACACCAACCCATTGGCATCGTTCATCCAGCCATAAGCGGGAGTATGGTGATACACCGGACGATAGCGGTCGGTGTTTGTGGTATCAAATTTATCATCTGTTTTCAGATTGTCCCAACACAAAGCGTCGGGTTTGGGCTGATTCTTCACTTCAACCACTGCATCCTTATCGGTTTGGGTGCTGTCTGCCACCTCAAAAGGCACGTAATAGTCAATACGCGACACTGCCAAGCGCACATCCATCCACGTGTCGGTAGCAGAACCAGTGTTGAGTCTCACTTGTGCTTCCGGAGCATCCTCCTGGATAGGAAGCAGCAAATATTTCTGAGCATTGCTGATGTTTATTACCACCATATCGTCTGATTGACGATTGATATTTATCTTGGTGTTATTGCCGCTACATGATGCTACCATCATCACAATTGCAATAAGAATAATATATAATTTCGTTTTCATCGTTTTGGATTTTAATGTATCAAATTTATCAATAGTATTCTGTTATTATTTTTTTAAAATTTGAGAGTAGCTGTAAATTCTACTGTCAACGGGCGCAAATAAGAGCCGGTCATAAGTTGATTTTTTATGTCTTTAGCCTCTTCCTTGGTAATAAGCTCAGCGCCGGCAATAGTACCCTTTGCTCCGGTTTGGTTGAGGAAGTTTACTACCGTACAGCCTAAATCGAGCATTTTGTTCACTCTCCAATTGATGCCGCCAAAAGTTTCCCAATGACCGTTGAAATAGTAAGCCTCATTGATGTTGGCATACGTCTTACTGAAATAACGGAACGAGAGCCACAGTTTCAAATCAGGAGTAATCATATAACTCGGGTCAATTTCTACAAGCACTTGAGGTATTTCAGCCACAATGTTACCGGTAGCATTTATAACACCTTCATATCCGTCGCTAAACTTCACGCTCGTTTCATATTTCTTATAAGTGGGCTTTTGATAGGTAAACAAGAAGTGTAAATCAAATCCCTTAAACGGATGCATAACCACGTCGGTTGTCCAACCCAATGTTTTGATGTCGAAAGTGAGAGGCGCAGCCATGATTTCCGAATCATGCTGAAGGTTGAGTGTGCAGTTGTTGTTTGTCTTGGAGATGTAGGAAAACATCGAGGTAAGGCTGAGCCATGAGTTATTGTAATAGAATCCGGCACGACCCAAAGGTACTACGATTTTGTCGGTATTGGGCAAAGTGGCAGGTGCGAATGCTTCAAATTTGGGATGTTGCACAATATAGGTGAAGTCGCCGAGCAAGCCAAAAGGCTTGGTTATGCTGTAGGTTGCCGATGCAGTAAAGTCGTAGTTCAGCCAATCGTAGTCCAACTTGTTGGGCTTGATAATTGTTCCGTCGGGAGCGGTAGCTCCAAGATAATAATCTGAAAATCTACCCACAAATTCTCCGGCGGCATTACGCACTGCTGCATTCTCTCCTTTGAGGCTTTGCCACTCTATACGAGCACCATAATAGATGTTAAGGTGTTCGGTAGGATTCCAGTCATGTGTGGCATATAAAGCGAGCTTATTTTCATGTCCCTTATAGTATTCCGATGCGTTTTTATTGTAGTCGTATGTAACGTTGCTACGCTTGAGAGCATCATACACTCTCACAGGATAAGAACCGTCGTCGGGTATGCTTTGCTCATACATAGTGGTGTTAGAGGAATAATCAATACCATAGTTCCATTCATTGATACCGATACGCAAAGTGGAATTGTCGAAAATTTTGCTCAATTCGGTTGTAAACATCGCTTGGTCTATAATACCGGCATTGAGGCAAGTCATACGAGATTGTACATATTGACCTGTATATGGCACTATATTGCCCTCAATATCTCTCTGCATATATTTGTAGCTAC
>SFVH01000041.1 GCA_004561555.1 bacterium | reverse complement strand
CTGGACGAAGAGTTTCCCACGTTCCTCTATGATGCCGCCTATGTAGTACGGAAGTCCGCAGTTGGCGTAGGAGATGTACTTTCCTTTCTCTATCAGAAGAATCTCTGCCTCTTCTGTCACTCTTCTTATGCGTGCTGCTGCCGTAGCGCCTCCAGCCACGCCGCCAATGATGATGATTTTCATGTGATGGTTGGTTTTAGGTTAGTGATTTTGATTATACCCAGCCGCCTGATGCCCTCCATCAAGAGTGCTGACTGTCCGTTTTCCGTGTTTTCCCACTTCCAAAGCGTGTCCAGTTTTTGCTGTCTCAGGGCAGTGAATATATTTGTAGGTACGAAAATACTGCTTTTCATTGATTTATCCAAATATTCCAGCCACTTTTTGCACCAAAACACGATTATTATAGGGGCAGTCGCAAAATCAGATTAAAAAATACAATAAATTGATTGTCAATGTGATAAATATTATGTATCTTAGCAGACGGGAATAAGCAATTCCCCCGAACCTCTTGGCAAAGGGCTGTTTCGGGGGAAATGAAGTTGAAAACCTCATGGCAAAGATACGACATTTATCCGAAATTCAGCAAGAAATTGCATTTACAGAGTTTGATTTTTATCAGAGATATGCAGAAACGTTCAAAACCTCTGAACTTGGACGCATCAAGTCACTCCTTCCTCTTCGTCAGATGGCCATATCGTTCAATCTGATGGAAGAGCGTCCGATGCACAAAAGGGTTAAACGAGGCCGAAAGTCCTTCTTCACTCCCGAAGGTAAGGTTGCATTAGCATTTCTGAAAATGTACACAGGCTTGTCCGCTCCGAAGCTGATGGAGGCTCTGAATGGGAACATCCATTATCAAATCTTCTGCGGCATCAGGATTAGTCCTGAGAACCAGTTGACAAACTACAAGCTGATAGACGGCATATTGTTGGAACTGTCCAGGAAGTTGAAGGTCCAAGAGCAGCAGAAGGTTCTGGCAGATGCTTGGAAACCATACATGAAGAACCTTGATACTATCTATACGGATGCAAGCTGCTATGAAAGCCTGATGCGTTTCCCCACTGACGTGAAGTTGCTTTGGGAATGTACCGTGAGAGCATACAAGATGATGTGTGGCATCAGTTCTCAGCTGGGCGAACATCGATTGAGGACGAAGTACAATGACATTGAAAGAGCGAACCTGGCCTACAGGAAGCAGCGCAGGCATACTCACAAGCAGACACGAAAGATGATAATGAGACTGCTTGCACTGCTGGGCAAGATGCTCGGAGAAATCCGCAGACAGATGCGCATCCATTCTGATGAAAGACTGCTGAATGAGAAGCAGTTGGACATCCTTGAGACCATTACAAGGGTATATCGTCAACAGAGTCATCACTTCAAAAGTGGTGACTCGCGCGAGAGCATCCCAAACCGAATCGTAAGCATCAGCAAGCCTTATGTGAGGCCGATAGTCAGAGGCAAGGAGAATAAGACTGTAGAGTTTGGTGCAAAAAGCAACAACATATTGATTGATGGGATCTCATTTATTGAGAAAGTGTCGTTCAACGCCTTCAATGAAGGCACGAGACTGAGGCATTGCATCTCTTTGTCCCAAAAGCTCACAGGAGTGCCCATGAAGAAAGTGGGGGGCGACCAGGGGTACTCGGGAAACGATAACAGGACCTTCTGTAAGGACAACAATATCGAGACTTCCTTCACTCTGAAAGGCAAGGCAGGCACGAACGAAGTGAAGAACGCAACCAAGAGAGAACTGGCCAGAGTGAGAGCCACAGCCATGGAGGGTTCATTTGGCACTCAGAAGGAACATTACGGATTGCGAAAGATAGCTGCGAGGATAAAATCGACAGAAATCATGCTGATCTTCTTCGGTATCCACACGGCGAATGTGGTTAACCTCGCAAAACGAGAGTCTGTCCAGTTACCTCTCACAGCTTAATGTCCTACACATGGAATCCAAATTTACGGGAGTGGTGGCTTCAGACGTGATGGAAAAAGAAAATATCGGCCGTGAAATCAGAGCGGATGATATAAAAACGATGAGTTTAAGCGGAAAAATAGAGGAAACTCTGCAGGTTAACTCAATTGAGATAAATTTAATGACTATCCCTATAATAATACTGAAATAAATTCGTTATAATGTATAACACTTAAAATATACTACGTAGTAATGAAACTCAATTATACCTCTATCCTTGCAGCCGTTGTTGCCGTGTGTGCAATGACTTTTACATCGTGCAAAACCTCTCAACCGCTATCGTATTTTCAAAATGCGGATAGCGTAAGTACGGTGGATGCATCGCTCGATTATGCTTTACGACTGCACACCGCCGACGAACTTATAATCACCGTTAATTCGCCGGTGCCGGAAGCCACTGCCGCTTTCAATTTGCCGGCAACTAATCCTGCCACTGCCGGAAACATTGAAATCTCAACGGCCGCTCAAAATCAAACATACGTCATCGATAGCGAGGGCTACATCTCGTTCCCTATCTTCGGCAAGATTCACGCCGAGGGGCTAACAACGTCGCAATTGCGCGACTTGATTGCCGAGAAGGTGGCTAAATATAGCGATGACGCTACTGTCAGGGTGCAGCTCGCTAACTTCCGTGTGAATGTGCTCGGCGAAGTGAGAAATCCGGGGTCGGTTGAGGTGAAAACCGAGCGTTTCAGCGTGCTCGACGCTTTGGCGGCTGCCGGTGATATGACTCAATACGGGGTGAGAAACGAGGTGATGCTTATCCGTGAAGAAAACGGCAAACGCTCTTATCACACCCTTAACCTGGAGGATGCAGCGATTGTAAACTCGCCGTATTTCTTCCTCTCGCAAAATGATGTTATTTACGTAAAACCCAACAAAGTGCTCGAATCTAATGCCAGCTACGACACCAACAATGCTTATCGCATCTCCGTAGTGTCTACGGTGGTGAGCGTAATGTCGGTCATTGCTTCTTTAGTGATTGCGTTAACCGTGAAATAATAGAGCATTTGCATAATGGTGTTTAATATCCATAAAGCTTTTTTCGGCACCTTTTGTTTGAGCATCTTGAGCACTACATTGGCACCTAAACTCGTCAAGTTCAGCGACGAGTTGTGCTTGTTTGCTTTTGTGTTGCTTGCTTTATGCGATATTATTTTCAATAAAAACATTAGGGCTTACAAACTGTTAGGGGTGCTGATTGGTGTATTGTTGTTTTATTTGGCTTATTCCATCTTGTTTTCGCCTTACAACACTGTCGCAGCTCAAATCAACGATTTTATTATTCAGTGCAAACCGTTGGTGGCTTTCGGTCTGGCATATGCTATCGCCCCGAGATTTTCCGCCAACGAGAAACATATCCTGAAAACGCTCTGCTTGGCTCTCGGGTTTTTAATGTGTGTGTTCGGGCTGACGGGGGTAGGCGAAGTGTTGATGTTTCACGTCTATTATTTGGGTCTTACTTGCGTGTCGTGTATCGTCGCTTATGCCTTGGTGGCTTTCGACAAAAATATCCCTTCGGGGTTTTCGCAAAAGGATTTGTATGCCATTGGCTTCTTGATTTTGTGCGGATTGCCGTGCACCCGCTCCAAATACTACGGGTTTTGCATCGTGGTTCTTTACTTCTTGTTTTTGTACAAACCGGGGATTTTTGATTTGAAAAAAATCAAAAACTGGGCTATACTGCTGGGATTCATAGCAATTGTGCTCCTTGTCGCATGGCAAAAGATTAGCTACTATTATTTCTCGCACGACCTGGATATGTATGACATCGACCAAAAGGAGGCTTTCGCGCGTCCGGTGCTGTTCGGAGGTATGGTTTTGGTGCTTGCCGACCATTTTTGGCTCGGCTCGGGGTTGGCGTCCTACGCCACTTATTCCTCCGGAACGAGTGTGAATTATTCCGACCTCTACTATGACTACGGCATAAACTTCGTTTGGGGGCTTTCGCCTGACTATTGTTCTTTTATTGCCGACACGTTTTTCCCGGAATTGGCTCAATTTGGCATCATCGGAATTGTGTGTTTTTTGGTGTTCTGCTATTGGATTTGGCGAAAATTCCGCATCGTGATGCGTAGCCACCACTACAAATTGTTTGCTATCGGTGTGATTTCTATGTTATTCTTCATTATCGATGGAGTGGGTGGATGCTCGGTGCTCCAAGCTGTAGGCACTGTTCTTATGGTGTGTATGGGAATAATTGCAAGTATGTCGAAATCGGTGTCTAAGGCGCAAGCAAAAGAGCTACTGAAGATTCCGGCTTCGGATGTTTATTACAATGTGAAAATTAAAACAGATAAAAGATATGACTACGAATTCTGAAAAAATCGACTTTTCGCGTCTGGCTTTTGAAATCAAATCTCACAAGAGGTTGTTTGTGATTTCGTTTGTCGTGGTGATGGGTTTAGCTGTGTTTTACTTGCTGAAAACGCCTCCTCAATATGCTTCGCACGCTCAAGTGTTAATAGAGTCGCCCGACGGAGGAAACACTTCCGGAGGGGTCTTACAGATGGTGCGCTCATTTACGATGGGTAGCCTCGGTGGCGGCTCTGTCGACGATGAAGCGGTGGTGATGCAGTCGTTCTCGCTGTTTGCCGAGACGGTCCATAATCTGGGGCTAAACTATGAATATCGCGAAAACCGAGGACTCCGCAAAGTGTCTGTCTATCGCAAAAATCCGCTGGAGATTTCTTCTGATATCAATCCCGACACTATTACGCTTGCTTATAATTTCAAGCTCAAAATGAGGGGAGACGGGAAGATTGATGTCGACGTGAAAGACGGGTTGTTTTCCAGCGCTTTTTCGGCTGAAGCGCTGTCGTTGCCGGCGAAAATCAAGACGCCTGCAGGGGTGTTTACTATCAAGCGTACTGCCTTCTATAATGCCGCCGATGAGCGCACTATCAACGTGACGCTTTGGAACACCACCGAGCTCTTTGAAGATATGGTGAAGAGGATGTCGATTGACGTAACTTCGATGAAGGCTAATGCCATCGACCTTTACTATGAAGACGACGACCGGCAGCGAGCCCACGACTTGCTCAACACTATGATTGAGGTGTTTAACAATCGTCGCCTTTCGGAGGAGAAGATTAAGGCTGATAGTGAAATCAGTTTTATCAATAATCGTCTCAATGTTTTAACTCAAGAATTGGAGGAATCGGAAAAACGCCTCGAGGAGTTTAAAACCGAAAACGATATCGCCGACATCGAAACCGAAGCGAAGGTGCTTATCGAACAGACTGCCGCAAACAAGATTAATATCGTGCAATTGCAAACGCAACTTGCCGTTTATGATATGATTTGCGAATTTTTGGAAAATCCCGGTAACAGCTATTCTACTATCCCGCTCGCTACAGGGGTGGATAATGAGGGTGCTGCTAAGGCTATCGAGCAATACAACAATCTGATTTTGCAACGTTTGCAACTGACGGCGTCGGCAAAGCCCGACAACCGCGCGCTTGCTACGCTTAATGCTCAAATCGATGCTATGCGCTCGGGTGTTATCGCTACGATGCGCAAGGCAAGGGAGGGCTCGCAAATCGCTTATAATGATTTCTATCGAGAGGATGGTAAATATGCTTCGCGTCTGCGTCAAATGCCTAAATTTGAAAGAGCGTTCATCGACTTGTATCGCGACAAGGAGATTAAAAATAATCTATACATCTTCTTGCTCGAACAGCGCGAAAGTAATGCGCTGAAGTTTGGGGCTTCGGCTATAGGTCGCATCATCGACCCGGCGTTCGACGAGGTGAAGAAGGTGGGCCCGAAAGGTAGCATCGTCTTGGGTGTGGGCTTGATTTTATCGCTTCTCATCCCGTTTGTAGTATGTGCTTTAAGGGCTTCTAAAAAGAAAAAGCTGATGATTCCTTCCGACGTCAATGCGCTTTCGATTATTCCTTTGGTGGCGGAGCCTATCGACGGCGACAATGGGGCGTTGGCGGCGCGTAAGCTTGCTAATCATCTCTTGGAGAACGACGACATCAAAGTGATGGGAGTGGCTACGTGCCACGGCGGGTCTGCGGCTGAGTTTGTTGCTTCGCTCACGAAGGCGCTGGAGGATACTCAGGTGGGTGTCTGCGTGGTGGATTTCTCCGGAGATCTTCATGCTGACTTGTCGTTTGCCGATTGTATGCGTTCTGACAAATTGAATGGTGCGAGCGTCACTGTCGATGCTTCCGACAATATGATGCCGCTAATCATGGGTGAGTCTTTTGCTGAGTTTATCAGCATGGCTAAAAGCAATTTCAGAATTGTCATCCTGAACGGAAACGATTGGGATGCCTACAGCGCGCTCAACGCCGTGGCGCATCATAGCGACCGAATCATTGCTCTCGTCAACAAGGGCGCTTTGAGAAGGGATTTCAGCACACTCGATGCTGAGCTGATTAAGCTGAAACTGCCGTGTGGTTACGCTTTTTTATAATGAAAAATGAAGGTACTGATTGTAAATAAGTTCTACTATCCGCGTGGCGGCGACTGCATTTGCGCGATGATGCTGGAGGAGATGCTCCGTAAGAGGGGACACATCACGGCTGTTTTTGCTATGGATTATCCGCTGAACGTCGACTCTGAGTTTAAGTGTTTTTTTGCTCCGCAGGTGGCTTTTGAAGGGGGGATTGCCAACAAGCTGCGTGCCGCGCAACGCATCTTCGGTGGTGCCGGTGTGAAAAGGGCGTTTGCTCGGGTGCTCGATGCGTTTATGCCGGATGTGGTGCATTTCCACAACATCCATTCTTACCTCTCCCCGATAATCGTTGAGATGGCTCACCGTCGAGGCATTCGCACGGTGTGGTCTATGCACGACTTCAAGTTGGTGTGCCCC
Source organism: bacterium (assembly GCA_004561555.1). Classification (GTDB taxonomy): domain Bacteria; phylum Bacteroidota; class Bacteroidia; order Bacteroidales; family Muribaculaceae; genus Limisoma. The sequence goes on along the minus strand of SFVH01000041.1, from coordinate 3,120 downwards.
GCATACAACTGCCTCTCGCAAGGTCATCCCTGTGAAGATTGCATCGGCGCAAGCAAGCGTAATGTGCTCTCTCATCGCTGTATGAAGGGTAGCAGAGTGGCAAGTGCGCTCGCTTGGCTTGAGGCTGTAAAGTGGTCGCCGAAGAGATTGCAAGATGCCACCGACGTGTTTGTCTGCCCAAGTGTGTTTATGGCGCAGAAGATGAAAAAAGGTGGGTTCGACGATAAGAAAATCGCTGTGATTTGCAACCCGGTTGACCCGAAGAAGGTCGACGGTATATCTGTGAGCTTGAAACGAAACGACTACTATGCTTATGTGGGAAGACTTTCTCATGAGAAGGGGGTGGAAACGCTCCTAAAGGCGGCGGTGACGCTCCCCTACCCCTTGAAGATTGCTGGTGGCGGTCCGTTGGAGCAATCGCTCCGTGAGAGGTTCGGAAAATGCCCAACGGTGGAGTTCCTCGGCATGCAGGATGCCTCGCAGGTGAAGCAACTGCTCCAAAATGCGCGTTTTTCGGTAGCGCCGTCGGAGTGTTATGAGAATAATCCGCTGAGTGTGATTGAGTCGTTGTCATTGGGAACTCCGGTCGTCGGGGCTCGAATAGGTGGCATCCCGGAGCTGATTGAGCCGGGTAACGGTTTTTTATTTCGAAGTGGTAGCGTCGACTCGTTGGCTAATAATATTGCTGTTGCTTGGGAGTCGCCTTTCGAATACAATAATATTGCGGAAAAGGCTAAGGCGCGTTTCTCCGAAGAATCGTTTATTACCGAAATTTTAAAGGCATACTCTCTATAAATCCGTCGGAGCCGCAGTTATGAGGTTAGAGCAGTGAATTGCAAATGAGTATCCGTCGGGGCAATGCAGTGAATTGCAAATGAGTATCCGTCGGAGACGGTAAATTATAATTAGCACAGTAGGGAATGGAAATAAGCGAAGCGAAATTACCATTCCCTGCTGTGTATTAATTGTGTCACACAGCGCCTTCGGAGATGGCGAATTGTGATTAGCACAGTAGTCCGTCGGAACAATGCCGTGAATTGCAAATGAGTATCCGTCGGAGACGGTAAATCGTGATTACCATTCCCTGCTGTGTGCAGTGAATTGCAAGTGAGTATCCGTCGGAGACGGTAAATCGTGATTAGCACAGTAGGAAATGGGAATAAGCGAAGCGAAATTACCATTCCCTGCTGTGTCAGGCGAATTGTGATTTCTGCTGCATTGCTCCGACGGATACCCCCAAACCCGTAACCTGCGACCTGCGGCTTCGCAGCCTCCCGGCTAAAACTCGGAGAAGCAGAGGGGTAGCAGGTCGGATATGCTATTCACTATATAGATGCAGTCGGTGCCGTAAAGCAGCAATTTCACCGGCTCGCCTCCCAGGGTCTCATATTCCAAGATGGCTTGCCTACATGCGCCACACGGGGAGATGGGACGCGCCGTAAACTTGCCGTCCTTGCTGGCGGCTATGGCTAATTTCTGAAATTTCGATTCGGGATATTTCGAATGGGCATAGTAGATGGTGGTGCGTTCGGCGCATGTGCCCGACGGGAAGGCGGCGTTCTCCTGGTTGGACCCTCCCACTATCTTGCCGTTAGAGAGCAATAGTGCCGCCCCTACATGAAATTTGCTGTAAGGCACATACGACTTCTCGGTCATAGATTTTGCCTTATCTATCAAAATTTTATCCTCCTCTACAAGCTCATTATACTGACAAACTTGTATATTTGTGGTAATTTTCAAATTTTCCATAGTAATGAAGTCTGGTATGTGCAAATATAATAATTTTTTTATTAAACCAATTATTTTAGCCTTTTTTATAATGGTTTTTTACGCTCCGTTGTCGGCGCAGTCGCTTTCGCCTGCCTATCTCGATTACATCCAGCAGTGGCACGACCTGGCGGTGAGACATCAGCAACAATATGGCATCCCCGCAAGCATAACCCTCGCACAGGGACTGCTCGAGAGCGGTGCGGGGTTGTCAAGGCTCGCCACCGAGGGTAACAACCACTTCGGCATCAAATGCCACAAGTCGTGGTCAGGTGAGGGTATTTATGCCGACGACGATATGAAAAACGAGTGCTTCCGTAAGTATCCACACCCGGAGGATTCGTTTGAAGATCACGCTCGCTTTCTTATGCAACGCCGATATAAGCCGCTTTTCGCACTCGAAACTACCGACTATGAGGCGTGGGCGGAGGGGCTCAAACGCTGCGGTTATGCAACCGACCCGGCTTACCCGGCGAAGCTGGTGAACATTATCGAGGTTTACGAACTGTTTCGCTTCGACTCGGGGCAACCTATCGTGGCGCAGAGGTGTGACCTCGCTCCCGATGAGAGCCTCCAACATGCCATCGACCCGCAGATTGTGGAGCAATTCAAGATTATGCACAAAATACATGAGAAGTGGGGGCTGTTCTACGTCGTTATCTCTAAATATGATTCTTACGATGCTATTGCTGAGGAGTTTGGTGTGAAAAAGAAGAAGCTCCTCGACTTCAACGACGTGGACCGCAACGATGATATTTTCCCGCCGGGTACGCCTTTCTACCTACAAAAGAAAAATGAGAAGATGCCTTCGGGGGCTCCTAAGTCTCACAAGGTGAAAAAGGGTGAATCGATGCGTATTATCGCTCAACGTTATGGCATCCGTCTTAAAGACCTCCTCCGTGCTAACCGACTCAAGAAGTCGGACATCATCCACCCGGGCGACTACATCATCCTCCCCTAACCAGTCCGTCGGAACAATGCAGTGAATTGCAAATGAGTGGAACAATGCAGTGAATTGCAAATGAGTATCCGTCGGAGACGGTAAATCGTGATTAGCACAGTAGGGAATGGGAATAAGAGAAGCGAAATTACCATTCCTTGCTGTGTATTAATTGTGTCACACAGCGCCTTCGGAGATGGCGAATTGTGATTAGCGCAGTAGTCCGTCGGGGCAATGCAGTGAATTGCAAATGAGTAGTCCGTCGGAGACGGTAAATCGTAATTAGCACAGTAGGAAATGGGAATAAGCGAAGCGAAATTACCATTCCCTGCTGTGTCAGGCGAATTGTGATTTCTGCTGCATTGCTCCGACGGATACCTCCTAACCTAACCGCATAACCGCGGCGAAGCCGC
>SFVH01000090.1 GCA_004561555.1 bacterium | reverse complement strand
CTCTTTCGGTATCCTTTATAACAGCGTTAGCAATTTTAACACATCACGGGTAAAAATGCAAGTGTTTTTTTCAAATCGGGCGGAAATATTTAAAATGTTAGCAGAGATTGCGAAAAAAGACACACAAACGCCGTATAGAGGTGGGCAAAATACAAATTACAGTGTTCTTGCGCCCGAGGCAACTTGCAAAATCCAGCGGGCGTCCACGGCGTTCACTTTGCCGTCGCCGTTGACATCTGCCGCGGCGGTTTGGGTGGCGTCAAATGTGCGTGCGCCCGATGCCGCCTGCAACACCCAGCGCGCGTCCACGGCGTTGATTTTTTCGTCACCGTTTAGGTCGCCCGGGGTAACGCCTAACGATTCCGTTGTCACCACATATTTGCTAAAATGGTCGGTGGTGAACACCATATATCCATTTTGATACTGCGCATGCATATCCGTCAATTTCCCGTTTGCTTCTTCACGATAAACTTTGCACTGCGTGCCATCCATACCGGCGGGCACGGGGATTTTGACGAACACTTCGCATTTTGGTTGAATTTCTTTGCCGTTGTCGCGTAAGGTAATGTTGTAGGTAACGCCCTGTTCCTCTTCGGCAACTTTTTCAACCTGTAAAACCGTACTCGTTGCACTCGCGTCCTCACCTGTTACCGTCACAATAACGCCGAAATTCGATTCAGTCAAATTGTTTATCGGGATAAAGGTAAAGCCTTTTTCCTGTGCATAGGTCTCCGCATAAGAATCGTTGTAGCCGTAAATAGTCACCGGTGCAGTATTTGCAAATACATCATTTTCTATCCGCACCACACTTGCAGGTACAATAACACTTGTAAGTCCGGCAGGGTGATGCTTGTCAGCGAAGTGCAACCGCTGAAAGCATAACTTTCAATACTTGTTACGCTTTCCTGCAATGTTACTGATGTTAATGCTGTGCAGTCAAAAAAGGTTTCACTGCCTACTGTGGTTTTAAGTGCAGGTAAAACCTCGGAATTGTTCTGCTCTGAAACGGTTACGGTTGTCAATGCTTCGCCAACAGGAATTGCAATACTCGTTAATTTTTCGCAGTTGTAGAAGACGCGACTTCCGATATATTTCAACTGTGCGGGAAGCTTTACACTCGTAAGACTGACGCAACCGTCAAAAGCATTATATTCTATGGTTTCAACATTATCCGGCAGGGTTACACCTGTTAAACGGTTAAGATTATTAAATGCGTAAGAACCTATTGTCGTCACGCGGTACCCGCCGAGGGCGGCGGGAACGGTCACATTGACTGCTGTACCCGTATACCCCGTAATTTCACAGGTTTTGTCCGTTTCCGAGGGCGGCAAGCACCAAAGCCGTCACCAACAGCACGGATAAAAGTTTTTTCATGGTATTTCCCCCTTAAAATTCTTGTACACATTGTTTATTTTTGTATTTTGTCTAAAAATAAACAAGATACAATATTTGATATTATATCTTGTTTGGTTAAATCTGTCAACAATGCATCTTTTTTCATTTTGTTTTTATGAGAAATGCTGAAATTGCGGCGGGGCGCACACCGAATGCGGGAGAACGGCGGGAGCAAAATTCTCCGAATTCAGGCACCTTGCGGCGGGAGCAAGCCCCCGCCCTACTCTATTATAACAGACATTTCCCCGAACAGGGGAATCACCCCGCCCTACCCTGAAAATCCATTTCGCGCGTAGGGAACGGTCTTGACCGTTCCGCAAAATGACATCGCATTTTGTCGGGCGAACACAGTTCGCCCCTACAACCGTAGGGAACGACCTAAGTGTCGTTCCGCAAAATCACATCAAAATCGACGGGCGGGCGTGGAAACCCGCCCCTACAACGGGGGCCGAGTCGTCTCCCCCTATGCGCACATTACAGTTTGTCCGTTCCGTAATTCAAAGCAAATCCCGCGGCGGGAGCAAAATTCTCCGAATGTAACACCTTGCGGCGGGAGCAAGCCCCCGCCCTACTCTATTATAACAGACATTTCCCCTAACAGGGGAATCTCGCCGACCCCCACAAACGGGGCGCCGAGTCGTCGCCCCCTACGCTCGCTTTGCAGTTTGTCCGTTCCGTAATTCAAAGCAAATCCCGCGTCGGGAGCAAAATTCTCCGAATTCGGGCACCTTGCGGCGGGGGGCAAGCCCCCGCCCTACCTTATAAAACGGACATTCCTCTAACAGGGAATCACACCCGCCCTA
>SFVH01000011.1 GCA_004561555.1 bacterium | reverse complement strand
TCTTGCCCTTTCACTTCCGAAAAGTCGAAGTCGAAGTGATTTACAGTGCGATTAAAAATCTCGCGCGTGTCGACAACCGTAGGCTCTATCTCTGCAGCGCCGTTGAGGAAGGCAATCACATCGAGGACCGTCTCTGCGCCATACACGTTGAGGTTGTTGACCACTGCCGCTTCCATCACATTGGCTTGTGGCACAATAAAGCCGTCGAGCTTTTCTTCGCGTGCTTTGATAGCCATCGGTAGCACGCCTTTGATGGGCATCAATCGCCCGTCGAGCGATAGTTCGCCCATAATCATAAACCGACTCAGGCGGTCGGCCTTCACTTGTTCGTCGGCGGCAAGGATGGCTATAGCGATAGGCAAGTCGTATGCCGAACCTTCTTTTTTGATGTCTGCCGGCGACATATTGATTACCACCTTGCGATGTGGAAACGATAATCCTGCCATTTTCAAAGCCGACAAGCATCGCTGATAACTTTCTTTCACCGCAGTGTCGGGCAAGCCCACAATGCAAAACCCGAAGCCTTTTTCTACCGTTGCTTCGATAGTCACTGTTATGGCGTCTATGCCATGCACGGCGGCGCCGTTGGTGGTAACAAACATATCTATTTCTTTTTCTTAACTACACTTTGCGCTTTTTCCATACTTGCTCCGCTATACAGGCACTTTCCGAGCGAATCGACCACCACAAAATAGGGCGACGACTTGATGTTGAAGTCCATCACCGTTCGGTCAACAGGACCGCCAATGGCTTTGAAGTGCTTCCATTTCACGGAGTCGGCACTCACCATGCGATGCCATCCTAAGGTGTCGCAGTCGAGGCATACATCCACAATCTGCAAGTCGTTGTGGGCAAGGTGCTTCAAGGCATCCACCACTTTTTTGCGCTCATAGACGCTCCCTTTGTTCCAAAAATAGAATATAGAGTGGGCTTTGTCGGTGGTTTTCACTATTTCGAGGGAGTCGGCTTCGTTGCGAAGCTTCAAGGAAGTTATCCGTTTTGCTGTCGACGACTTCTCTATAGTCATATTGCCGTAGAGCGAAGTGAGCTGTTGTGGTTTGGCTTCGGCATGTATTGAGGTCAGAAGCTTTTGTGCCGCGGTGCTTGTAGGGTCGGAATAGTCACAAGCGAGGAGAAGGGTGCTCACCACATCGTCGGGATGAGTTTTGACATAGTCGGCAATAGCTTTGTCGGTCTTTGTGGTGTTGAGCTGTCGGAAATCGGCGGCATATTTGCGTATAAACTCCATCCAACGTTCGTTGACGTCGGTGCCGGTGATTGTGAGGTTATAGGGGTCGGAGAGTTTGCCTTTGATGGCAATTTCGTCGCCACCTTCCACGGCTACGTGTGCTATCAGCTGCATTTGTGCCGAATAGAGATATACCACCGTGAGTTTGTCGGCTTTGCCTTCTATCGAAAATTCGCCATTCATCGCCGGCATCCATTGCGACACAATAGTGTCGCCGTAGAGATACATGGCGTGGAGATTTTGTGTGCCGGCATCTTCGAGTGTCCCGCTGATTTTAAAAGAGTTGTCGCCGCAGGATGTGAAACATATCAAGGCAATAATGATTGCTGTTATCTGATGAAATAATCGCTTCATTGTGAAGTAGAATTATGCAAATCCTAATTTGTATTTACTGATGAATTGTTGCACTGACGGATTGCGTTCCACCATGTCGAGTAGCAGTTCTTTTTGAGTCCATATTTTCTCGTTGGCGTCTTTGGCTCTCACCTTTGCTGTCACCATTACCGCATCATTTTTCAATTCGTTTCTTAGAAACGCCATCACATCACGTTGATTTAATTCATACTTATCGATTTGAGCTTGATTGTCAAATGTCACCTCATATACGTCGGGCTTGTCTGAGGGCTTTGGAAATCCGGCTTTCATAGCGTTGGTGAGAATCACCTCGTCTTTGCTATGGGCGAGCACATAGTTGCGCCAAGCGTCTTGCATCTGTTCTTCCGTGTATTTCTCACTTCTTGCTTGAGGAGTGGCTATCGGGGTGTCATTTTTTTTTTCAGCTTGAGATGGTTGCAACGGTTTCACCGGCTCGGAGATGGTGCGTATCGACACCGAATTAAGTCCCGACACCGTTGCTCCGGCTTTAGCCACTACGGGCGCCACCGGTGTCAAAGGCGTCGCTCGCGGCGGTTGCGGTGTAGCGGTGGTTGCAGGGCGAGGTGCGGCTTGTTGAGGTGCCGGCTGAGCTGCCTGCGGTGTGGCTGTTGGTGCAACCTTTTTCATTGGCGGCTCCGTAGCCTGTGGTGCGGTGTTGCCGCAGAAGAGCTGGCATATTTTTATGAGTGTCAGTTCGACGATAAATCGCTTGTTGGTGGAATTATTGTAGTTGAGGTCGCAAGTGTTGCAGAGGTCCATTGCCGCATATAGATGGCTGAGATTGCATTGTGCGGCTTGCTGCTTGTAGTGCTCGGCGATTTCGCCGGTCACTTCCATCAGTGACACTAATTCGGGCGACTTGCTCACCACCAATTCGCGAAGATGGTTTGCCACTCCGTTGATAAACACCTTGGAGTCGAAACCGTGGTCGCGCACTTCTTTGAATATTATCAGCGACTGTTCCACATTACCGGTAAGAAATGCTTCTACCAGCCGGAAATAATAATCGTAGTCGAGGATATTGAGGTTGTCGATAGTGGCTTGGTAGGTGATGTCGCCCAGCGATGAAGCCGCCACTTGGTCGAATATTGAGAGAGCATCGCGGAGCGCACCGTCGGCTTTCTGAGCTATTACGTTGAGGGCTTCCGGCTCCGTGCTGTAGCCTTCGCAGTCAGCCACATATTTCAGTTGGTCGGCAATGTCTGCCGGGGTGATGCGTTGGAAGTCGTATTTTTGGCAACGTGAGAGTATCGTGGGAAGAATTTTTTGTCGCTCGGTGGTGGCAAGGATGAAAATCACATAGTGAGGAGGCTCCTCGAGAGTCTTCAGAAATGCGTTGAATGCTGCCGTTGAGAGCATATGCACCTCATCGACGATAAACACCCTGTAGCGACCTATGGCAGGCGGTATCATCACCTGGTCGGTGAGCTGCCGGATGTCGTCAACACTGTTGTTGGAGGCAGCGTCAAGTTCGATGATATTCATCGAGCGTTGCTCGTTAAATGCTCGGCACGATTCGCATTCATTGCAAGGCTCGCCTTCAGCAGTGAGATGCTCGCAGTTGATGGCTTTTGCAAAGATACGAGCCATCGTGGTTTTGCCCACACCACGCTGTCCGCAAAAAAGATAAGAGTGAGCCAATCGTCCCGAGATGATAGCATTTTTGAGCGTTTGCACCAAAGCCTTTTGCCCCACTACCGAGCGGAACGTTGACGGACGATATTTTCTTGCCGATACTATATAGTTTTCCATAACCGATACTTATACGGCAAAGATACATTTTTTTCAGCAAACATCACGGCTTTTCGCTAAAATATGTTCGCCAATAAGCCGCTGTGTGTGACTTCGGTTTGACGTGACGATAGGCTGTTTTACATATAAATAACAGTTTTGTTGCATCAGTATTGGCAATGAAACACTATTTTTGTGCCATAAACGATAGAATATGCCAAGATTGTTGGTCGTGATATTAGTGTTGCTTTCGGCGGTGTTGTCGGCTCGCAGCGAGTCGGAGGGGCTTCCGTCGGCTCGCAACAAGACTTATCACGGCTATTATTATTTTCTCGACGAGAAGGGCGACACCACGCTTATGTTGGTGATTAATAATGTGACGGTCTTCCCTCCGGAGCGGTTTAAAAACAAAGAGCGCGAGCAGTTTTATTGGCGGATGGTGCGTGATGTGAGAAAGGGGTTGCCCTACGCCAAATTAATCTCTGCTACGGTGATTGAAACCTATGAATATATATCTACGTTTGACACTAAAAAGGAGCGTGAAGACTATCTGAAACAGATGGAGCATGAGGTGTTTAACCAGTATAAGCCGGAATTGAAGCGATTCACTCGGCAGCAGGCGCGTGTGCTTGTGAAACTAATCAATCGGGAGACCAATCAAGAGTCTTTTTCAATCATTCGTGCTTTTCTCGGCTCTTTTCGTGCCACTTGCTATCAGGCTTTGGGACGGATTTTTAGCGTCAATCTTAAGGCTGATTGGAATCCTGAAAGTGACGACACCGATGCTCTCATCGACCGCATCGCCACTCGCATCGAGCAAGGTGAGCTATAGCAAAAAAATGACACAAAGAAAGCGTGCCATAATACTTATGACACCCTTCCGAATGTAGCCCATAGGAGAATCGAACTCCTCTTTCAAGAATGAAAATCTTGCGTCCTAGCCGATAGACGAATGGGCCAACAATTATTTCAGGCAGGAACAAGTCCTGTCAGATTGCTTACGCGATTTTAGCGATGTGGTGAGCAAGCTTGCTCTTGAGGTTAGCGGCCTTGTTCTTAGAGATTACGTTCTTGCGAGCAAGACGATCTAACATAGCAGTAACCTTAGCAAATGCTTCGGTAGCAGCTGCCTTGTCATTCATAGCGCGAAGACGGCGTACGGCGTTGCGTGCAGTCTTGGCATAGTAACGATTGCGAAGGCGACGAGCCTCGCTTTGACGAATTCTTTTCTTTGCTGATTGATGATTTGCCATTTATTCTGTTCTTTAAATTGGTAGCCCATAGGAGAATCGAACTCCTCTTTCAAGAATGAAAATCTTGCGTCCTAGCCGATAGACGAATGGGCCAAAAATTTGCTTTCAGTTCTCTGAAAGCGACTGCAAAGTTACTATCATTTTCTTTATCTGCAAAATTTATTCAACTTAAAAGCGCTATTTTAATAGATTTTAAGAAATTAGCTACTCTTTTTTCGGCGTGATAGTGTCGTTTTCGGCTGTTTTGTTTTGCAGAACGGCTGATATGTTGCGCTGAAGTCCGGAGTGCTTGGTGCGTTTCACGGCGGAATGGCGGAATAGTAGTCGAAACTTCTCGTCGGTGAGCGCAGCGAGGGCTTCGGCATCGAGGGTGAGCAGCTCCTCGGAGGGTTGAAACTCCGCAATTTTTGTGGCTTCAGCTTCAGCATTATGGGGGCATATTTTCTGACATTCATCGCAGCCATATACTCTATTTCCTATGCATTTCAGTGCTGATGGTGGCAACTCGCCGCGATATTCTATGGTCAGGCAGGAGAGACAACGGCGAGCATCCACTGCGCCGGGGGAATTGCTTAGTGCGCCTGCAGGGCATGCTTTCACGCAGCGGCGACAGTTGCCACAGGAGCTGACTAATGGCTCGTCGGGTGTAATCTCCAGGGTAGTGAGGATTGCGCATAAAAAGAAATACGACCCTTTCCCGGGGATGATGAGCTGATTGTTTAGTCCTACAAATCCCACGCCTGCTTGTTGCGCCCAATAGCGTTCGCGCAGCGGCGCAGTGTCCACGCAAATGCGATAGTCGCCACCGTAGTTTGCTCGCATCTTTTCCACAATCACCGATGCTCTTTGGCGCACCACCTCGTGGTAGTCGTTGCCGTAGGCATAGTAGGCAAATTGTGGGGCTTCGGGCGATTGAAACCGTTGTGGGTAATAGTTCATAGCCAAGACCATAACCGTTGCCGCTCCTTCCAAGAGCAACTGTGGGTTGTTGCGCAATGCGGCGTGGCGCTCCATATATTGCAGGCAGCCGTGTTTGCCTTCCGAAATCCACGTTTCATATGCTGCTTGAGCCTCCGGAGCAATCTCCCGGGCGCGAGCGAAGCCACAAGCGTCAAAGCCCTCGTTGGCGGCAATGCTGCGTATGTGGTCTTTACATAGGGATGGGGAGAAACTTGTAGCCATTATCTTTAAGCCATTCAATGGCGCGAGGTAGCGCCCAACGCAATCGCTGTTGCGACTTCAGCGAGTCGTGAAACACGATGATTGAGCCGTTGCGTGTGTATCGCTTTACGTTGTTGAGCACCTCTTCGCGAGTGAGTTTTTGCGAATAGTCGCGAGTGACGAGGTCATACATGATGATTCTCATATTGCCCTTGATAGCGGCAGCTTGCTTCCAGCGTATTAATCCGTGAGGCGGGCGAAATAGTGCGCTGTGGATGTAGGAGTCGGCTTCGTTGATGTCGGCAACATATCGCTTGGTGGTGGTAAAAGCGCCCTGAAGGTGGTGCATGGTGTGATTGCCCACGCTGTGTCCGCGTTCCACCACTTGCTGAAACGTCGCCGGATGCTTTCTCACATTGTCGCCTACGCAGAAAAATGTGGCTTTGATGCCGTAGTGGTCGAGCACATCGAGCACCCAAGGAGTGACCTCCGGTATCGGGCCGTCGTCGAAAGTGAGATACACAGCCTTTTCAGTCATAGGAATGCGCCACACCGTTTCGGGGAACAACATTCTGTAGGGGATGGGCGGTTGTTCGATGAGCATAACTATCAGTAATTGCCTTTAAGTTGATTTTCGTCGTATTGCTTCCAATAATCCACATATTCCGCAGCTGCGGTAATTGTATTTTGGTAAGCCTCCAAAGCCATATCCTTTTTAAATCTTTCGGCATCGTAAGCTTCCATCATCGGGCATACGGCATCGGTGTTGATGAAAAGACGATAGCCGCGATAATTAGGTGCTTTGTAATGAGTGGCTTCGTTCAACATCCTTAAAAATGCTTCCCACACATCGATGCCACTACGCTCCTGCTCGGCGATTTTTGCCAATGCCGCTTTGGGGTTGGCATTGTAGTAGGTGGCGAGGAGTCGCAGATAGCCGCCTTGATTGTAAAGCAATTTGTCGGCGGTGCATATCGGTTGCCAGAAAGTGAGTGTTTGGAAATACGCCATATGTTTGGCAAAGCGGTCGATGGCCGACGAGATGAGCATATCAGCTTCCTTCCTTATTTCGGGATTGTTTGTGCCATCGGCAATGCGATAAAGTATTTCAGCTGTCTGACAGCGGAACTCGTAATTGTCGGGCATTAGGAATTGAGGTAACTTTTTGTCCATCAGTCGGATAATGTCGAGAGCTTTGTTATAGCGGTCGAGGGCATAGTCGTTGGTTGCCAATTGCTTGGGAAGCAACGGATAGATGCTGCTGTCGGTGGCGGCAGCAATGGCAATATCGCCTTCGCGAAGCAGTCGCAGCGATAGGTCGAGCATCGCACGGCGCATCTGCACCACGATGGTGCGATTTTGCTCATCGAGATAGGGCGCATCTTCCGGCTTTTCCACATCCAGCCCGCCCCAACGGTAGCGATGCATAAAGTTGTCGTAGGCTTTGTCGGAATAGCCGCTGCCGGTGGCGGTGTAGCAGGCTTGGCGGAAAGGAGTGAGCACCATAGCCAAGCCGGTGGATGCCATATAAGGGCTCACAAAAGAGAAGGTGCTGTGAGGCATCGTGTGCATATATGCAATCTGTCGCTTCCATCCGTTGGCTGCATTGGCGGCAATCATATCCACCATCACCATCTTCGACGCTCTTGCTTCAGAGTTATTATTGCCCGAAGAGGTGTTTTTGAGAAGGTCGATAGTGATTTCCGGCACGATAAAAGGCTTGCTATATGACGGAATATTTTCGGCTTTCATCACCTCATCGGCATCTACGGCGATTGTGGATATGGGCTGGATTTTTAAGCCGTCCTTCCCGGGATTATAAAACTTGTGGAGCATTTCCTGAGTGGAACACGGCTCATATTTGTTCATGAAGTAAGCCCTTGAGCGATGTCGGTAAGCATAAGCTTTCGTGGAGCCTATCATATCGATTTTCGGAGAGTCGAAATAAGGATAGTTGGCTTGGAAAATATACCAATCTGAATAGAGATAGTCGGTGTTGAGGGTTCTCACGTCGGTGCGATAGCCTTCGGTGTCTTGGATATACCACACCGGGAATGAGTTGTTGTCGCCGCTATTGAAGAGGATAGCGTCTTTATCCACCGAGGCGAGGCAGTTGTAGGCGAAGTCGCGCGCAAGGTAACGCCCGGAGCGGTCGTGGTCGTCCCACGTTTGGCTCACCATCTGCAACGGCACAATCACGCCCACTGCTACCGCCACATAAGCGGCTATGCGTTCCACCTTTTCATGATAGCGATTGGAGAAGCGTCGCCACACCTTAAACATCAACCGCGCCAATCCGGCAACACCCATACCAATCCAGATGGCGTAGGCATAAAGCGAGCCGGCAAACGAATAATCGCGTTCTCGTGCTTGCCCGGGTATTTGGTTGAGGTAGAGCACTATAGCCATTCCTGTCATAAAGAAAAGCATAAACACCACCCAACATTGTCGCTTCCCCTCTTTGCCGGCGCGAGCTTGCCATAACAAGCCTATAAGTCCGAGAAGGAAGGGCATACCGTAGTAGATGTTTCGCCCCTTGTTGTCTTTTCCCAATTCGTCGGGGAGCAACGACTGGTTGCCTAATCGCAGATTGTCGATAAAGTCAACACCGCAAATCCAGTTGCCGCGAGTCACCTCGCCGTTGCCGTTAAGGTCGTTTTGTCGACCTACATAATTGTGCATCAAATAGCGCCAATACATCTGCGCCGATTGATAGATTACGAAATATTTCACGTTGTCCCAATAAGAGGGCATCTTTGCTTTTACCTCTACGATAGAGTCGCCGTGTTGCACATGGGCTGTAATCTCCTTTTCTTCGATTCCGCCCACCCAGCTGCTATAACTCTTTGCTGAGGCAGGGTCGTAGATGCGTGGCAGGAACATATACATTTCCGGCGCATAAACGTTAATCTTCTGAGGTGCTGTTTCCACATAAGCATCCGGCTCTTCGGGCGATGATTTCACCTTTTTGGCATAGCGGTGTTTCAAAATCTTATACACGGGTTTGCCGTCTTTATCGCGTTGCATCACCGACGCATCGGCAGTGTATGCCGGACCGTAGAATAGGGGCGAAGTGCCATACTGGTCGCGCTCAACGTATCCGGTGAGCGAAAACACGTTGTCAGGGATGTTTACGTTCATCATCGGCTTGTCGGCAGCACGAATAAGCACCACGGCATAGCATGAAAATCCCACAAGAATCATCGTGATGTAAAGCACTATATTTCCTAACACTCGGCGTGGCACCACCTTGCAATAGAGAAACAGATAGATTGCCACAACGGCGAGCAGCACTGCCGGAATAATGAGATTTTCGCCGGAAATCATCAGCACTCCGCTAAACACCACCACTGCCAAAAAAGACAGTTTCATTCGAAGCTGACTGTTGTTGCGATAAAATTCATACACCGCCCACACCGAGGCACAAGCCGTGACTACAACATAGAGGATGACCCCGGTGTTATAGGCAAACCCTAATTGATTTACCATCAACAACTCGAGATATCCCGCCAATCGCATCGAGCCGGGCACGATGCCGTAAAGCACAAACACTATTATTGCCAGCGACAGCACCAACACCGGGAATGTGGTCCACCAATGAGTCACCTTTACTTTACGATAATACACCACTAAAGCTATGGCCGGCACACACAAAAGATTGAGCAGGTGCACCCCTATGGAAAGTCCCACCACATATGCTATAGCCACAAGATAGCGGTCGGCTGTGGGATGACCCAAGCGGCTCTCCCAGCGCAACACCAGCCAGAAGGTCAGTGCCGTGCAAAACGATGAGTAGCCGTAAACCTCCGTTTCTACTGCCGAAAACCAAAAGCTGTCGCTCCATGCGTAAGCTAACGCTCCTGCCACTCCACTGCCCATAATGAGAAGCAGCTGCAGACCGGAGCCTACAGGCTTCTCAACACCGCAAACGATGCGTCGCACAAGGTGGGTGATGGTCCAAAACAGTAGCAATATCGTTGCAGCACTGAGCAATGCCGACATAGCATTGATACACACTGCCACTTGTTGCGGTGTAGAGGCAAAATTGGCAAAAAAGCGTGCCGTCATGGCGAAAAACGGGTTGCCGGGGGGATGCCCCACTTCCATCAGGTAGCTTTGCGCTATATATTCACCACAATCCCAAAAGCTTGCAGTAGGTTCAAGAGTTAACAAGTAGGTGGCGGCTGAAATGAGAAACATCAGCCACCCCATACCGTTGTTTATGTGGTTATAGCGTTTTTCTGTCATTCGACGGTATTATAATGCTTGAAACACTTTATATACAATTTCCGCACAATTAGGATTCTTCTGCAAGAAGTCCGACAGCTTGTTCTCATCGACATCGTTAAGCATAATGTAGGAATGATAGAGGTTGTAGATAGCGCTCTTTGAGCCGTTGCCGCAAGAAGAGGCGGCGCGGTTAAACAACGTCCACACATTCACTCCGCTTTTTTCAAGCTGCGCCACTTTGGCTTTGGCAGCTTTTGGGTTTCCCTCGTTGTAGGTGCATAGCAACGACAAAAATCCTCCTTCGTTGAAGAGATATAAGTCGGTTTGCGTAAGACCTGACAGCTGATTATAGCTAAGCGATTGGTAATAACGTATATAAGCTGCATACTTATCGATTGTGGCATTGATGAAGCGGTCGCCGGCAGTGCGGTCGGCATCCAACTTGGAATAGTCGGCAATGCGATAATAGTAGCGAGCTATATCGTCGGTGATAGTGAAGTTTGCCGGCACAAGAGTAAACGGCACTTTCTTCTCGATGGTTTGCAACAGTGTGCGAGCTTTGTTGTAGCGGTCGGCAATCCATTCTTTTGTGAGGCATCGAGCGGGAATGTCGGTAATTTCCGTTTCGCCCTCGGCATGATTCATCACTTTCTCAGCCGTTTCGCCTTCTTCCAAGAGAGCTTCGACGGTTTCAAGGATAGCCAGTCGAGTGGTGTTTGCCATACGTGCGGCAGTTTCGTCGTAGTAAGGCTTGGCGCCCGGCACATCGAGACCTCCCCAGCGGAACTTCTCGGTGATGTTGCGATAAGCCTTATCGGTAAATCCTGCGCCCATGGTAGCATGTTTATTGCTCTTATCGATAGGAGTGATGTTGTAAGCCATACCGGAGCTTTGCAAGAAGTTGTAGAAAAACGAATGGTAGTCGTCGGGGATAGTCATTGCAAAATATATCGGTCGCTTCCACCCTTGATTGATGATTGAGGAAATCATGTCAAACTCCATCGCTTTGCTCGAGGAGAGTGTGTATTGGTCTTTTCCGGAGAAGTATTGGTCGCGATATAAGTCTACGGCAATGCTGTCTGCTACATTCATCTTCTTGTCTGCCGGCACATACCCTCTTTCCACTGCTACATCCGGTTTTAATGGTATATAGAAACACGGATAGCGGAAATAGTTGGTGTCGGGGTTGGAGTTGTCGGGCGAATAGTAGTCGGCAATAGATTCTAAAGCCGGCACAAACACATCGCGGTTGAAAAATTGCAAATTGTCGTCGTTGTCGTAGTAGTAGGTGGAGCCCCACGTGCGATGTCCGTAGGCATAAGTGTCGGCAACAGCTTGCATGGGTATCGCTTGTGCTTCATACGACGGACGGCGCATCTGTGCCATATACCAGTCGGTGGCGAGATATGAGAGGTTGACCACCCTGACATCGGTGCGCCAGCCTTCCACTTCTTGTGCATACCAAAGAGGGAAGGTGTCGTTATCGCCGGAGGTGAAGATGATGCCGTTAGGCTCGACGCTCGATAGATAATTCATTCCGAAGTCGCGACATGCATAACGTCCGGAGCGGTCGTGGTCGTCCCATGTTTGGCTCACCATCTGCAATGGCACGATAATGCCTGCCACTACAGCGACGCCTGCCAAGCAGTTTTTCATGCCCTTTGACATCTTATTTTTGTTGCTCATAATGAGGCGACAAAGGGCTTTTAAGAGAGCATATAGTCCGGCAACGCCCATACCTATCCATATGGCAAAAGCATAGAATGAGCCGGCATAGGCATAGTCTCGTTCGCGAGGTTGCTCGGGAATTTGGTTGAGGTAGACCACGATAGCTATACCCGTCATGAAGAATAGGAAAAACACCACCCAAAATTGCTCGATGCCGCGCTTGCCGATATAGGCTTGCCACAGCAACCCTATTATTCCCAAGAGCAACGGAAGCATATAAAACACGTTGTGCCCGGCATTGCCTTCGCCGAGGTCCTCGGGGAGTAACGATTGGTCGCCCAAACGAGGATTATCGATGAAGCTGAAGCCGGAAATCCAGTTGCCGTGAGTGATTTCGCCATGCCCTTGGATGTCGTTTTGTCGTCCGGCAAAATTCCAAAGGAAGTAACGCCAATACATATAGTTGAGTTGGTATTGGAAGAAATATCTCAGGTTTTCGGAGAATGTAGGTATGTCTTTCAGTTCGGTAACTCCATCGGAATAGACATCCACCTCTTTTGAGGTGGTTTCGATGCCGCCCATAGCACGCTGATATTTGTCGGTGGCACCGCTGTCGTAGAGGCGAGGGAATATCATTTTGGTGTTTGACGGATATTCGCAGTCGCGTTTGAAGTCGTCGTTGATTTCCACATAGCGGTCGGGAGCATCAGGGGTGGATTTGACTTCTTTGGTGTAGGTCTTGGCCTCGGTAATCACCGGAAGGCCGTTGCTGTTGCGCAACACCGGTGAGGCATAGGTCGGACCATAGAACAATGGTGTGCGTCCATACTGCTCGCGGTTGAGATAGCTGCCCAAGGCAAACACATTGTCGGGCGAGTTTTGGTCCATCGGTGTTTGCGAGTTGGAGCGTATAAGTATCAGAGCATAAGATGAGTATCCCACGAAAATCACACCTATTGACAGCCCGATTATATATAGCGTTCGGTGAGGGAACGTGCTCTTTTTCACAAATTTAAACAGCCACAGCGACAATCCTGCAATGAGAATAAGCGGAATGATGAAGCTGTCGCCCATGAAAAATATGCCCGAAAAGAAGGTAGTGAGCAAAAACGATAAGCGCATCTGATTGAAATCGTTTTTGAAAAACGCATAAGCCATCCAGCAAAGCAGAGCAACGAAAAAGAGGGTGTAGGCAATAACTCCGGTATTAAATCCAAAGCCCAACGTGTTGACAAACAGCAACTCGCTGTATTGTGCCATCTCCACAAAGCCCGGCACCAAGCCAAACAAAATGAAGGCGATAATCACAAACGACAAAGACAATGCCAGCAGCGACCCGCGGGCAGTGACGGTGGGAAATTTCTTATAATATATCACCAAAACGATTGCCGGGATACACAGTAAGTTAAGCAAATGCACTGCCACCGACACGCCGATAACGTAAGCAATAGCAATGAGATAACGGTCGCTGTAGGGCGAGTCGGCTCTGTTTTCCCACTTCAAAATCAGCCAGAAAGTCAATGCCGTGCAAAACGACGAGAAGGCATATACTTCAGCTTCAACAGCTGAAAACCAGAACGTGTCGCTCCACGCATATGCCAATGCGCCTGCAATGCCGCTACCCATAATCAATGACATTTGTCGCCATGAATAGTCGGTGGCATCATCGCGGGTGATGAGTTTGCGCACAAGGTGTGTAATGGTCCAAAACAGTAACAAGATGGTACCGGCACTAAGTAGTCCCGACATAGCATTCACACACAATGCCACCTGTTCCGGGGTGCTTGCAAAGTGGGTGAAAAAGTTGGCTGCCAGCATAAAAATGGGGTTGCCGGGTGGGTGTCCCACTTCCAATTTGTAACCTTGCGCTATAAATTCGCCGCAATCCCAAAAACTCGCCGTAGGCTCAAGCGTCAGCATATAGGAAACCAATGCTACGACAAAAACGAGCCAACCTAACGAGTTGTTAATCAGATTGTATTTTTTCATTTTTTAATTTTTTTCAATTTTTCAACTTGCAAAGTTAATAAGATGCTGTGGTTTATCGATTAAATTCCCCCTTAAAGCCTGTTAAATCGCTGAATTTTTACTGTTTTAGAGGTGATTTGTCAGGTTGTTAATAACTTTTTTCCCTTTTCTCTTAAAAAATGCCTTGTAAATGCACCCAATTTGGCAAATAATACCTACCTTTACACCTTAAAAATAGAAGAAAGAAAAAAGCAGTTATTTCACTGATGGACAGCAACGAGCAAATAGTGTATCACATTCCGGCTTTGGCGTCGCAATCTATTGAAGGACTTAACATTAATCCGGCAGGTACTTATGTCGATGTCACTTTCGGCGGTGGCGGTCATTCGCGGCTCATTATCAACAGCCTCGGCAATGACGGCAGGCTGTTTGGCTTCGACCAAGATATGGATGCTTACGCCAATCGCATCGATGATGCTCGATTTACATTCGTGCACGGCAATTTTCGTTATCTTGAAAACTTCTTGCGCTATTATGGGGTGAAGCAGGTGGACGGCATTCTTGCCGACCTCGGGGTGTCGTTTCATCATTTCGACGATGGCGAGCGCGGCTTTTCGTTTCGCTCTGCCGATGCGCCCCTGGATATGCGGATGAGTCGCGACAATGCCCTGGATGCGCAAAAGGTAGTCAATACCTACGACGTAGACCGATTAACAGATATTTTTCGCCTTTACGGGGAGTTGAAAAACGCTCGCCGTATGGCGGATGTTATCGTTAAGTCGCGCTCGCTACGGCGGATAGAAAAGATTGCCGATTTTCTGGATATCATCCGTCCGCTCATCAATCCTCGCTCGGAAAAGAAGGAGTTGGCACAAGTGTTTCAGGCGCTACGCATGGAGGTGAATCACGAAGTGGATGCGCTGCAAGAATTTTTGGAGCAGACGCTACATGTGTTGCGTCCCGGAGCGCGATTGGCAATTATCACCTATCACAGCATCGAAGACAGGATGGTGAAAAATTTTATGCGTAGCGGTCGCATCGACGGAAAGGTGGAGTCGGACTTCTTCGGACGTCGACTCTCGCCGTTGACTCTCATAAACAATAAGCCCATCATAGCCGACGATGAGGAAGTGGAGCGCAATCCGCGTTCGCGAAGCGCAAAGCTGCGTGTGGCTGAAAAAAATATATCCGACAATGAGCGAAGACAATACTAAAACAAAGAAGAAAAAAGGCGGCAAGCTGAGAGGGTTTATTCAAGGACGCTGGCTGTCGTTGCACACTTACAAGCGTAATGTGATTGGCGTGGTTATTGTCGTGTCGCTGTTTGTGATGTATATCACGTTTAAATTTGATATGCAGATGAAACTTGCAGAGATTATCACGCTGCGAGAAGAACTCGACAACGCTCGCACCAACCTAATCTCTGTTACCGCAAAATATGGCAGTATGACTCGCGAAAGCGAGCTGACCGAGCGAATGGATACCATGCATCTCAACTTGAAGGTGTCTGAGCAACCGCCATACTAT
Organism: bacterium; assembly: GCA_004561555.1. Lineage (GTDB taxonomy): Bacteria > Bacteroidota > Bacteroidia > Bacteroidales > Muribaculaceae > Limisoma. The sequence continues at coordinate 35,688 of SFVH01000011.1, read as the reverse complement.
TTGGATAAACAAAAACACGGTAAATAAAGATGGAGAGCAAAAAAAATAAATTCAAAGAAGGCGTAATGGGGAGGTATCGTTGGATATTCCTCAGCATAGCCTTGTTTGCATTATTGGTGGAGATAATGCTCTTTAAGACCACCATCATCGAAAAAGCGGAATGGGACAAGAAAGCGGCGGAAACCCTCTTGGGCGACACTGTGATAGCCCCTGAACGCGGTAGTATTCTTGCCGACGACGGTTCGCTGCTCGCTGTCAGCGCCAGCTACTATGAGGTGGCTCTCGATTTTCGTGCTCCGGGATTTAAAGAGAAATTGTTTCGCAAGCATATAAAGTCGACCGTCAAAGGGTTGGTGGCCGTAGGTCGGTTTAAAACCGAAGAAGAATGTAGGGAAGCTCTCAATGTGGAGCTTGCCAAGCCTGCCAATAAACGCAAAAGAGCGTTTATGGTGTCGAAGAAGATGACTAAAGACGAGCTGATGGAATTCCTATCCTTGCCTTATTTCAGCGAAAGGGGTTGCAGCGGCATGGTGAGCCAAAATATGTATGATTGTCGCGAAAAGCCTTACGGGAAGATGGCGCGCCGAAGCATCGGCAACATTGACTCCACGGGGATGCATGGCTCCTCCGGGTTGGAGCGTGCTCTCGACTCGCTTCTTTACGGCAAGCCCGGACGAGGCATGAAAGTGCAACTCACCAACAAGATTCAAGATTGGGCGGAGGTGGAGCCGGTGAGAGGCTATGACATTCAGACCACTATCAATGTGGAAATCCAAGACATCGTGGAGAGTGTGCTCTACAAGCAATGTCTCGAGCAACGTCCCGAATGGGCAACGTGTGTGGTGATGGAAGTGGCTACCGGCGAGATTAAAGCAATCTCCAACCTCTCCTACAACAAGACCTTCCAAGACTATGTGGAGACAGTCAATAATGCCTTTTTGGCATGGGAGCTGGGGTCGGTGATGAAGCCTATTTCCATAATGATAGCTTTGGAAGACGGGCTGACCACCCCCGACGAACATTTTGATATCTCCGGCAATTTTGCCTATGCACAAGCCAGACCCATCACCGACTCACACTTTATCGGCAACTATCCTTCGGTGTCTGATATCCTTGCCGGCTCAAGTAATAAAGGCACTGCAAAAATTATCACTCGCTCCTTCGGTGAGCATCCGTGGGATTTCCATCGACGACTGGAAGAGATTGGTATGTTTGACCACATTAATGCCGGTATTGCCGGAGAAGGCGACGTGGAAATGTTGCCATTGGGTAGCAAGGATAAGAAATTTCTTAACGAGTGGCGTGTAAACTTGTCGCGCGCTTGTTACGGATATGCCGTGCAAATACCGCCGATAAAAAATCTTACCTTTATGAATGCTATTGCCAACGGAGGCAAGATGGTGCGACCACGATTGATGAAAGCATTGTGGCTTGGCGACTCGCTCGTGAAAGAGTTTAAAGTGGATTACATCCGTCAGCAAATATGTAGCGAAACGGTGGCACGGCAAATGAGAGAAATGCTTCACGAGGTGGTATGGTGTGAAAAGGAAAGGGTGGCTACCGGCACTTCCTTGCGCAATAACTTCGTGGATATTGCCGGAAAAACCGGCACCTCGAATATCTTTGTGCCACATGTGGGTTATATGAAAAGTCGCAACCGTCTCACATTCTGCGGCTTCTTCCCTTACGACAAGCCAAAATATTCGTGTATTGTGGTGTTTAACGACCCCGTAGGCGTGTTTTATCGCTCGGCGGCAAAATGTAGTGGATTTGTATTTCGAGATATAGCTCTTAAATTATATGCTCGCGGGTTGCTCGGCAACTTCTCCGATTTCCGTTCGGAAAGCGACAATTCGGGCGCGCCGGCAGTAACATTGGCGATGGATAAAGATAAATCGCAGAGAGTGGCTGCGTCGTGCAACATTAATAAACGTAAGCAATACCCTTATGCGCCCGGAAGCAAAAAAGGGACAGTGCCCAATGTGATTGGGATGGGTTTGCGCGATGCCGTGGCTATTCTTGAGAGCAACGGAGTGCTCACAGGGAGCATCACCGGAAGCGGATGTGTGGTGAAACAATCTCCCGAAGCGGGAACGCCTATAAGAAAAGGGGTGAAAGTAAATTTGAAATTAAACAATTGAAAAAACTAAGATATGAACAAACCGTTAAAACAACTGCTATCGGTAATCAAGCCGATAAAGGTGATTGGTGATGTGGACAAAAATATCACCGGAGTGGAAAGCGACTCTCGAAAGGCTGCCCGAGGTACGCTGTTCGTAGCGGTGCCCGGCGTGACCACCGACGGTCATAAATACATCCCTGATGTGGAAAGAGCCGGCGCAACAGCTATAGTGTGTCAACGACTGCCGGAGCATCTCAGCGACAGTGTCACTTATGTGCAAGTGGAGTGTAGCGCTTCGGCGTTGGGCTTCCTTGCCTCCGAATGGTATGACAACCCTACGCGCAAATTACGATTGGTGGGAGTCACGGGCACCAACGGCAAGACCACCACTGCCACTCTGCTCTATGAGATGATGCGACTGATGGGCTATAAAACGGGATTGTTTTCCACCGTGTGCAATTATGTGGATACTCGCGCAGTGGCGGCAACACAGACCACTCCCGACCAGATTACCCTTAACCGCTTGATGCATGAGATGGTGGAAGAGGGTTGTGAATATGCATTTATGGAGGTGAGCTCCCATGCTGCCGACCAGCATCGCATTGACGGGTTGAATTTTGCCGGAGCAATTTTCTCCAATCTCACTCGCGACCACTTGGACTATCATAAGACGGTTGATGCCTATCTAAAAGCAAAAAAACGCTTCTTTGACATCCTTCCTTCCGATGCTTTCGCTTTGGTGAACGTTGACGATAAGGCAGGGTTGGTGATGTTGCAAAACACCGCCGCCCGCAAATTCACCTATTCGCTGCGCACTGATGCCGACTTCCACTGTCGCATTTTGGAAAGCCGTCTTAACGGCACTCTCCTCGACATCAATGGTAGAGAGGTGGAAACGATGTTTACCGGGCGTTTTAATGCTTATAACTTGCTGGCTGTATATGCGGCAGCTTGCTTGCTTGGCTTCGACAAAGAGCAGGTGTTGGTGGATATGAGCCGCTTGGTGCCGGTAGCCGGACGATTCCAGACATTCATGTCGCCAAAGGGATATACCGCAGTAATCGACTATGCTCACACTCCCGACGCTTTGGTGAATGTGCTCAACTCTATCCGTGAGGTTGTGGGGAGCTCCGGAAAGGTGATTACCGTGGTGGGCTGCGGCGGTAACCGCGATAAAGGTAAACGTCCGATAATGGCTAAGGAAGCGTCAAAACTCAGCGACCGATTAATACTCACTTCCGACAATCCTCGATTTGAAGACCCTAACGATATCCTTAACGATATGGTTGCAGGTCTGGATACCGACGACATGAAGCATACCATCCGTATTGCCGACCGCCGTGAGGCTATACGCACCGCCTCTCAGTTTGCCTGCAAAGGCGATGTGGTGCTTATTGCCGGAAAAGGTCATGAGGATTATCAAGAAATTTGTGGCGTAAAGCATCATTTTGACGATAAGGAAGTGGTGCAATCGATATTTAAAGAAGAGAAATAAAGTAATTCTACCATGCTATATCATTTATTTGATTATTTGCAAGATTTGAATTTCCCCGGTGCGCGACTGTTTGAATATCTCACATTTCGTTCCGGAGTGGCACTTATCCTTTCAATCTTCATAGCCACCGTGATTGGTCGTCGCATTATCGATCGCTTGCAACTGATGCAAGTGGGAGAGATTGTGCGTAATCTCGGCTTGGAAGGACAGATGAGCAAGACCGGCACCCCGACGATGGGTGGTGTGATTATCATTATTTCCATCATCATCCCGGCACTATTGCTCGGCGACCTCACCAATGTGTATATGATTTTGATGATTGTGTCGACCTTGCTGTTTGGCTTGCTTGGCTTCCTTGACGACTATATGAAAATCAAGAAGCACAACAAAGATGGACTTGCCGGTAAGTTTAAGATTATCGGACAAGTGGGTGTGGGATTGATTGTAGGGCTTACAATGTATTTAAGCCCCGATGTGGTGGTGCATGAAAATGTGGAAGTACCCTCGTCGCGACCCAACGAAACGGAGGTGGTGTATAAGACAGAACAGGTGAAAGCTCCGATTACCACAATCCCATTTGTGAAAAGCCATAATATGAGCTATTCGTGGTTTACGCAATGGATGGGCGACTATGCCGAAGCCGGAGGCTGGATACTCTTCGTGCTGGTCACAATCTTTGTGGTGGCGGCGGTGAGCAACGGAGCCAATCTTACCGACGGGCTTGACGGTCTTTCCACCGGATGCTCTGCAATCATTGGAGTGGCACTCGCCATAATGTGTTATTTGGGTGGCAACCTTATCTATGCCTCCTATTTAAATATAATGTATATACCGGGAAGCGGCGAGCTGATGGTTTATGCCGCAGCGTTTATTGGTGCGCTCATCGGCTTCCTTTGGTATAATGCTTATCCGGCACAGGTGTTTATGGGCGACACCGGCAGTCTCACCCTTGGCGGTATTATTGCCGTGTTTTCCATCCTCATTCGCAAAGAGCTGTTAGTGCCGGTGTTGTGTGGCATCTTCTTGGTGGAAAATCTCTCCGTAATCATTCAAACGGGCTATTTCAAATACACCAAGCGCAAGAAGGGAGCCGGAGTGAGAGTGTTTAAGATGGCGCCCCTTCACCATCATTTTCAGAAGCAAGGCACAAACGACAAGGGAGTCCTTTGGCAACATCCTTTTAATGCCGTGCCCGAATCGAAAATCACCATACGCTTCTGGATTATAGGAATCTTTTTGGCTATATTGACATTTATAACTTTAAAAATACGATAATGACTCGAAGAATTGCAGTGCTTGGTGGCGGCGAAAGCGGCGTAGGTGCCGCCGTGCTTGCCAAGGTTAAAGGCATGGAAGTGTGGCTTTCAGATATGGGTGCCATCGCTCCTCGCTACAAACAGCGTCTTGATGAGTATGGCATCGACTGGGAAGAAGGCGGACATACTGAAGAAAAAATTCTTGCCGCGGATGAAGTGGTGAAAAGCCCCGGCATCCCCGACAGCGCACCGATAATGGTGAAAATCATCAATAAAAATATTCCGGTGATTTCCGAAATCGAATTTGCCGGACGCTATACCGATGCGAAGATGGTGTGTATCACCGGGAGTAACGGCAAAACCACTACCACCTTGTTGACTTATCATATTCTTAAAGATGCCGGTCTGAACGTAGGATTGGCGGGAAATGTAGGAGCGAGTTTGGCTTATCAAGTGGCTACTGCCCACCATGATGTTTATGTCATTGAGTTGAGCAGTTTTCAGCTTGATAATATGTATGATTTCAAAGCCAATATAGCCGTTATTCTTAACATTACTCCCGACCATCTCGACCGTTACGACCATAAGATGCAGAATTATGTGAATGCCAAATTTCGCATCCTTCAAAATCAGACCAAAGACGACTCGTTTATCTTCTGGGAAGATGACCCTGTGATAGCAGAGCAATTGAAACATATCAAGGTTGAGGCGCAAATGTTGCCGTTCTCCGAAATCGCTGAAGAAGGCGCAAAGGCATACAAAGACGGTGATGAGGTGGTATTTAATGCCGAAGGACACACAGATTTCACTATGCCTGTGGGCGAATTGGCGCTCACCGGGTTGCACAATCTTTACAACTCGATGGCTGCCGGACTGTCGGCATCGTTGCTCGACATCCGCAAAGAGGTGATTCGCAAAGCGTTGAGCGACTTTGAAGCTGTAGAGCATCGTTTGGAATATGTGGCCACTATCAACGGCGTGAGGTATATCAACGATTCAAAAGCCACAAATGTGAATTCTTGCTGGTATGCTTTGGAAAGCATGAAGACTCCGGTGGTGCTTATCCTTGGTGGTAAAGATAAAGGCAATGACTATTCCGAGATTGAGAAGTTTGTGGAGCAAAAGGTTTCGGCAATAGTGTGTATGGGCAAAGACAACGAGAAAATAAAGGCGTTTTTTGCCGGGAAAGTGCCGGTCATTGCCGACACCCACAGCATCAATGATGCCGTGGTGCAAGCTTCGCATCTCGCTAAAGAAGGCGACACGGTGCTCCTCTCGCCATGTTGTGCCAGCTTCGACCTCTTCAAGAGCTACGAAGACCGCGGGCGACAATTTAAAGAAGAAGTACATAAACTAACAAATATATCCTAACGCATAATAATGGCAGGTATTACCGGCATATTCTCAAAATCCAAGTTGCCCAAGATGGACACTTACATCCTCGGTGTGTTTATCACCTTGTGTGTGGTGTCGGTGGTGGAAAGCTATAGCGCTTCCAGTCGTGAGATAGCCACCTCGGGCAGCATTATTGCGCCTACGCTCAAACACATCTTTTTATTAGGTTTAGGGTCATTAGTAATGTTGATAGTGTCGCGCATTCATTACAACAAGATTTTGATTCCGTCGATATTTTTCAGTATCGTGACGGTGATTTGTTTGTTGTATTCGATGTTTTTCAGCAGCAATATCAATGGTGCGCAGCGCGTAATCCACCTGCCGGGTTTCACCTTGCAGCCGGCGGAAATGGCTAAAATAGCTGTGGTTTTTGTCTTGGCATTTCTCTTGGCGCTGTTTATCGACCGTAAAGAGGGAAGGGTGCAGAGCAAGGGTGTGTATTGGTGTGTGTTTATTGTTTCCGGGTTCGGCTTGCTTCTTATAATGAACGGTATGACCAATACGCTTCTTTTTATGTGTACCTCGGTGGCAATGATGATTATCGGAGGCACTCAGGCAAAGAAGTTTTTCAAAATCTTCGCCCTCTATGCCGTGGTGGGATTGGCATTAATGTGGGTCAAAAGTTGCATCAACGAGAATAATCTCGACGACTTGGATAAGCAGTCCGTAGTGGAGCAAACCACTGAGAACGACAGCAAGCGAGCCGAGCTGCGCGATAAGGTTTGGACCGCGCGTATTGCCACTTATTTTTCTCGCTTCAGCAGTCCTCTTTATGAAGAAGAAATCAAAGTGGGCGAAAACGACCAGGAAATCTACTCTCATATGGCGCAAGCCAATGGCGGTGTAATCGGGGTGATGCCCGGCAATTCGCGAGAGTGTAGCCGCTTGCCGTTGGCGTTTTCCGACTATGTGTTTGCCATTGTGGTGGAAGACTTGGGTTTTGTTGGCGGCACAGCGTTGATACTCCTCTATTTCAGTCTTCTGATACGTGCCGGAAACGTGGCTCGCAACTGTAACCGTGCTTATCCGGCATTTTTGGTGATGGGCATGGCGGTGATGATTGTGCTGCAAGCATTTTTCCACACAGCGATAGTCACCGGTGTGTTCCCGGTGTCAGGGCAACAATTGCCGCTGATTTCGCGTGGTGGCACGGCGATAATTCTCACAGGATTGGCATTTGGAGTGATGCTCAGTGTGAGCAGGTTTGGTCCGGAAGATGTAAAGAGCAGTAAAACCAACACTTCGTTGCCTGAAAATATGCGTGCGGCAAACCCTACTTTCGACAGCCGTGGCAGCATTGGCAAATAAATAATAATTAATAAGTTATGGAAAAAGAGTTTAACGTGCTCATTAGTGGTGGCGGTACCGGTGGTCATATCTTCCCCGCATTGTCGATTGCCGGTGGTATAAAAGAGCGTTTCCCTCAAGCTAACATCCTTTTTGTGGGAGCTTTCGGACGTATGGAGATGGAGAAGGTGCCTGCTGCCGGTTATGAGATTATCGGTTTGCCGGTGAGCGGCTTTGACCGAAAAAATATGCTTCGCAACGTCAAGGTGTTGTTCCGTTTGTGGAAGAGCATCCGTATGGCGAAAAAAATACTTAAAGATTTCCGCCCGGATATTGCTATCGGGGTGGGAGGTTATGCCAGTGGTCCTATGCTCAAGGCCGCACAAAAGAAGGGCATCCCTACACTGTTGCAAGAGCAAAATTCTTATGCCGGGGTGACCAACAAGCTTCTGGCAAAGAAGGCTGATGCCATCTGTGTGGCTTACGAAGGGATGGAAAAATTCTTCCCCTCGGAAAAAATTGTGCTTACAGGCAACCCGGTGAGACAGAACATTCTTCGTTGTCCTCTCTCTAAGGAAGAGGCGCGTGAAAAATTCGGATTGAAAAGAGATTGTCGCACGGTGCTTGTGGTGGGGGGCAGCCTCGGTGCTCGCACCGTCAACAATTGCATCATTGCCTCGCTCCCCAAGATTGCCGCCACTGAGCATGTACAATTTATCTGGCAGTCGGGAAAATACTATGATGCTACAGCTCGACAGGCTATGGATGAGGTGAAACCCGGAAATGTGCGACAGATGGCCTTTGTGACAAATATGGACGAAGCATATCGTGCCGCCGACTTGGTGGTGTCGCGTGCAGGGGCAAGCTCGATTTCAGAGTTGCAATTACTCGGCAAGCCGAGTGTGCTTGTGCCTTCGCCCAATGTGGCTGAAGACCATCAGACAAAAAATGCTCTCGCTCTCGCCAATCGCGGTGCAGCCGTGATGGTCACCGATGCCGAAGCTCCCGGGAAGCTCATCGACACGGCTTTAAGCCTCGTTGCCGACGAGACAAAGCTGAAGTCGCTCGGCGATAATGTAGCGAAGATGGCATTGCGCGATTCGGTCACCAAGATTGTGAATCGTGTAGTGGAAATTGTAGATAAAAAATGAAAAAACATCAATGAATAAGAAGCAATATAAAAACGTATATTTCGCCGGTGCCGGAGGTATCGGTATGGCTGCGTTAGTAAGATATTATCTCGGCAAAGGGCTTCGTGTGGCAGGCTACGACCGCACTTGCACCACACTAACATCGCAGCTTGAAAAAGAGGGTGCTGAAATCGTCTACGATGATTCTGTAGAACTTATCCCCGACTATTGCCGCGACAAAGACACCACATTGGTGGTCTACACCCCGGCATTGCCCTCCGACCATCCTGGATTGTGCTATTTTTGTGACGGCGGTTTTGACGTGATGAAAAGGGCTCAGGTGTTGGGATTGCTCACTCACGATTCCAAAGGCTTGTGTTTCTCGGGCACTCATGGCAAAACCACCACTTCGAGTATGGCAGCTCATATCCTTCATTCCTCGTCGATAGGATGTAATGCTTTTTTGGGAGGCATCTTGCGCAACTACGACAGCAATTTTATGTTTTCTGCCGACAGCCCTTACACTGTGATTGAGGCTGACGAATTTGACCGCTCGTTTCATTGGCTTAACCCATATATGGCAGTAGTCACAGCTACTGACCCCGACCACCTTGACATTTACGGCACGGAGGAAGCTTATTTGGAGAGTTTTGCTCACTTCACGGAACTGGTGCAACCCGGCGGCGCGCTGATAGTGCACACCGGATTGAAGCTGAAGCCGCGTCCGCAACAGGGAGTAAAGGTGTATTACTATTCGCGCGATGAGGGCGATTTTCATGCCGAGAATGTGCGCAAAGGGAAGGGCGAGATAATGTTTGATTTTGTGTCGCCAAAGGGTCGCATCAACGATGTGGTGCTCGGAGTGCCGGTGGATATTAACATCGAAAACGCTGTGGCAGCGATGGCTATATGTTCGCTTGCAGGAGTTGACGACGAGGTGATGAAAGATGCCGTAAAGACATTTCTCGGTGCTAAACGTCGCTTTGAGTTTTGGCTGAAAGAGCCTGGCGACCACGGCAAGGTGGTGATTGACGACTATGCTCACCATCCTGATGAATTGCGCGCCTCAATACGCTCGGTCAAAGACCTTTATGCCGACCGTCGACTGTCGGTGATATTCCAGCCTCACCTCTATAGTCGCACCCGCGATTTTGCTCCGCAATTTGCCGAAGCTCTATCGCATGCCGACGAAGTGATATTGCTCGACATATATCCTGCGCGTGAGCAACCGATAGAGGGAGTGACCTCGGAAATCATTTTCAAAGACATAAAATGCAAAAGCAAAGCACTTTGCACAAAAAAATCTTTGGTAGAAACAATAAAAAATTATAATTTTGACGTGCTTTTAACTGTAGGTGCCGGTGACATCTGCAATTATTTGCCCGAGATTTGTGAAATTGTGAAATCCCAGCGTTGAAGAAAGTAGCGTTAATCATATTTACGGTCCTATCGTTGGCATATGTAATAGCCTCATTCGTATGGACAAAGGTTGCGACACAAAAAGAATTGTGTCGTGGTGTTGTCGTCAATGTCAAATCCGACTCTATAAAATTTCTTACCTCGCAATTTATCCTCGATGAGTTGAAACGTATGAATTTTAAGGTGAAGGGGGTGCCGGTAAATAAGATTAACAGTCAGTCGGTGGAGAAGGCTTTTGATGCGCAATACTATGTGGAAGATGCAGAAATATTTATGGGCTCCAACGGATATTTGCATATAAATATCATTCCGGTACGGCCCGTGATGCGCATATTTACCGCTACCGATTCCTATTATATCAATCGCGAAGGCAAGCATGTGCCTCCTTCGAGCGGATTTTTTGTTGATGTGCCTGTGGTATACGGCAATTTCACAGCCAATTATCCTCCCACTCGGTTGATGCCTCTTGTCGACTATTTGTCGACACATCCCGATGTAGACCGCTTGATTTCGGCTATTGAAGTGAAAGACTCCACCAATGTGTATGTCATTCCCGAGATTGCCGGCCATGTGATAAATCTCGGCGAGGTGGATAATCTTGATTCAAAATTCAATAGGGTATTGCGGTTTTATCGCGAAGTGCTTAGTGTGAAAGGCTATGATATTTATGATAATATTTCAGTGAAATGGAATAATCAAATTGTGGCGCGAAAAATCGACGGCAAGCCGCGACTTCACCTTTCCGAAGAAGATATCGGACATGAGGAAGAAGCTCCCGCCATCGAGCCGGGAGATATGGTGGCTACCGACACCACCAAGGTTGTAAGAATTGTTAAATCCCAAAATTAAAATATTTCAATCCAACAATATGGACGACAAAAAATATATAGTGGCTTTAGAGATTGCCAGCTCGCATATAGCAGGCGTGGTGGCTACGGTCGATGATGCGGCAAGTCATGATGCTTCGGTGGTGTGCTATCACGAGGTGTCAATCATCGATTGTGTGAGATATGGGTGTATCGTAAATGTCGATGAAGTGTGCAATAAGGTGAATTTATTATTGCAACGCATCACTGCCGACCATCGATTGGGCGGGCGCAAAATTAGAAGCGTGTATGTGGCATTGTGCGCTCGTTCGCTCCACACTCGCAGTGTAGAGATTAATCGTGTGCTCAACGAAAGCATCCCTGTCACTCGCGAATTTATCAATCAAATAAGCCGCGAAGCGCGTAATAGCGTCGACAATCAGGAAGTGGTTGCCGTAGTGCCGGGGCTGTTTGAAATCGATGGTGTGGAAATAGCCAATCCTGTGGGGGCGGTAGGGTCGCAACTACATGCCGTGATGAATGTCATCACGTGTCGTCCGCAGATACGTCGCAATATCCTTATGGTCTTTGACCGCTTGGGATTGAAGGTCAACGATTTTGTGGTCACTCCGGTGGCTACGGCGCAAGTGTTGCTCTCTCCGGAAGAGCGCAAGCTGGGTTGCGTACTGGTAGACCACGGTGCCGAAACTACGACTGTGACAATTTATAAAAACGACCGATTGATGTATCTTAATGTGTTGCCTATGGGCTCGCGCAACATCACTCGCGACCTGGTGAGCTTGAAGATTGTGGAGGAGCAAGCCGACAAAATCAAGCGTAACTATGGCGATGCTATGAGTGCCGGAAGCGACTTGGCAAAGCTCGATATCTCCGGCGTGTCGTCGCTTGATGTGTCAAACTATGTCACCTCTCGTGCCGGAGAAATGATGGAAAATGTGTATAATCAGCTGCAGATTGCCGGATTTACACCCGAACAACTGCCCGCCGGATTTGTTGTAGTGGGGAGGGGAATGAAGCTCAATCGCTTGCCCGACTTGTTGCAGTCTATCTCCAAAATGCCGGTGCGCATGGGAAAAATCAAAGACATCAATGAGCCTATGGAGCTGGCTAAGGTGCCGCAATTGCTCTCAGTGGTCAATGAAATTTCAGGAATGTCGTCTTTGAGCTCTTGCTTGGAGATGCCGATGATGAAAGTGCCCGAAGACTATGTCGATATAGAACCCGAAGATACTACTCCTATCAAGCCTCACGACGGCAAGGAGGAAAAGCAAAAGGAGAATAAAAAGTCGAAACCTTCTATTTTTGAGCGTATCATTAACAAAATCAAAGATGGTGTAGACCAATCATTTAGCGAAGATGGTGAACAAAACTAAAAAACTGTAGATTATGCCGGAACAAGATATAGCAAACAATTCAACGATATTCCCCGATGCCATAAAGACATCGAAAGATAGTTTTAACGCCAACGGAAGCCCGCTGATAAAGGTTATTGGTGTGGGTGGCGGCGGTAACAATGCCGTAAACCATATGTTTGGGCAAAACATTTCCGGCGTGTCGTTTGTGGTGACCAACACCGACCGTCAAGCATTGGTCAATTCGCCGGTGCCGACACAGGTGTTGCTCGGGCCAACGGTCACAAAGGGTCTCGGTGCCGGAAACAAGCCCGAAAAAGCAAAGGCGGCAGCCGAAGAGAGCGAAGCCGAAATTGCCGAGCTTTTTGACGAAGATACCAAAATGGTGTTTATTACTGCCGGTATGGGTGGTGGCACGGGTACGGGCGCTTCGCCGGTGGTGGCGCGCATAGCTCGCGAATGTGGAAAGCTCACAGTGGGTATTGTGACCATCCCTTTCTTGTTTGAAGGTGAAAAGAAAATCGTTAAGGCGCTCACCGGTGCCGACGAGATGAGTAAATATGTCGATGCAATGTTGATTATCAACAATGAGCGACTCACGGAGATTTATAGCGAGCTGGACTTCGACAATGCTTTTGAGAAAGCCGACGAAACGCTCACCAATGCTGCACGAAGCATCTCCGAATTAATCAATTTTAAGGGCAAAATCAATCTCGACTTTGAGGATGTGAACACAACCCTTAAAGATGGAGGTACGGCAATCATCAGCACCGGATACGGCGAAGGCGAGGGGCGTGTGTCGAAAGCTATTGAAGATGCTCTCAACTCGCCGTTGCTCAAAAACCGCGACATTCAATCGTCGAAGCGTTTCCTCTTCAACCTCTATTATGCTAAGGAAACGACCAATCCGATGAAGATGGGCGAAATGAACGAGTTTACCGCATTTATGAACAACTTCGCCAAGGATGTGGATGTGATTTGGGGTACCACCGTCGATAATTCGCTCGGCGACCGTATGAAAATCACCATCCTTGCCTCCGGATTTGACATCAGCCTTAGCGGTGATTTGCAGTATACTTCGCCTAAACGACCTACAAAAAAGCGCGAGCCGGAAGCGGCTCCCGTCGTCAACACCTCGCGTATCGCTGAAGAATATGGCGAAGAGAAGGTGGCGGAGATGAATCGCACGAAGGCTTCTATCAACTATATTATGCTCAATGCCGAGCAGATGGACAATGATGTGCTTATCAGCTTTTTTGAGAAAACGCCTACCTATCGTCGCGGCGTGGAGTCGAAGCTCCGCGAAGAATGGAAAGCGTTGGTGGAGGCTCAATCCTCGCAACCCCTTAAGCCGCAGCCCCTTAAGCCACAACCGAAGGCCGACGAAGGTTTGGTGATTGAATTTGATTGATAATTAAAGACTTTTAAAACATATATATTATGAACTTGTTTGACAAAGTGAGCGGTGATATTAAGGCCGCTATGCTTGCTCGCGACAAAGTGCGTCTCGAGGCGCTTCGCGGCATAAAAAAAGAATTTCTTGAGGCTAAAACTGCTAAAGGCGGTGATGGCGAACTTGCTGACGATGTGGCAATGAAGATTCTCGCCAAGATGGTGAAGCAACGCAAGGAGAGCGCTGCTATTTATAACGAACAAAATCGTCCGGAACTTGCCGCCGAAGAAATGGCACAAGCTAACGTGATTGAAGAATATTTGCCGAAAGCTCTCAGTGAGGAAGAGCTCACTGTCGTGCTCAAGGAGATTATTGCCCGTGTAGGCGCTTCTTCCCCAAAAGAAATGGGTAAAGTGATGGGTGTGGCTTCTAAAGAGCTCGCCGGAAAAGCTGATGGAAAGGTGATTTCCGCTAAGGTGCGCGAACTCCTTGCCTAATCTATTATTATTTTACTGAACGGATACAAACAAATTTAATTATGCTTACATTAAATGCAATCAAAGAAAATCCGCAAGAAATCATTGCGCGCTTGGCTGTGAAACACTTCGACGCGGAGAAGTTGATTAACGAAATACTTTCTCTCGACAAGACTCGTCGTGCCGCTCAAACTCAGTATGACCAAAACGGAGCAACGCTCAAAAAACTCGCTTCTCAAATCGGCGCTTTGATGAAAAACGGCGAAAAGGAAGAGGCTGAAAAGGTGAAAACCGAAGTTGCTTCGCTCAAGGAGGCTAATAAGGCTATCGAAGAGCAACTTGATGCGGCAGAAAAGAAAATCACCGAAATTCTTCTCTCTATCCCCAACATTCCTTGCAAGATGGTGCCCGAAGGCAAGACTGCCGAGGACAATGTGGTGGAAAAGACCGGCGGGGTGATGCCCGACCTTCCCGACGATGCGCTTCCCCATTGGGATTTGGCTAAAAAGTATAATCTCATCGACTTTGAGCTGGGTGTGAAAATCACCGGCGCGGGATTTCCGGTGTATTTCGGTAAGGGAGCAAAGCTGCAACGCGCGCTCATCCAATTCTTTCTCGACGAGGCTTCAAAGGCAGGTTATCTCGAAACTCAGCCTCCTTATGTGGTGAATGAGGCTTCGGGTATCGGCACCGGACAGCTCCCCGACAAGGAAGGGCAGATGTATCACTGCAACCTTGACAACCTATATCTTATTCCTACTGCCGAAGTGCCGGTGACCAACATATATCGCGATGTGATTTTTGAAGAAAAAGACCTTCCGAAGAAAAACTGCGCCTACTCGGCTTGTTTTCGTCGTGAAGCCGGCAGCTATGGCAAAGATGTGAGAGGGTTGAATCGTCTGCATCAATTTGATAAGGTGGAAATAGTGAGAATAGAGAAACCTGAGAATTCTTATGCAGCTCTCGAGGAGATGAAAGACCATGTGCAAGGGTTGCTCGAAAAACTCGAATTGCCGTGGCACATCCTTCGTCTTTGTGGCGGTGATATGAGCTTCACTTCGGCTATCACGTTCGACTTTGAGGTCTATTCAGCTGCGCAAAAGCGTTGGCTCGAAGTGTCGTCGGTGTCAAACTTCGAAAGCTATCAAGCCAATCGCTTGCACTGTCGCTATCGCGATGCCAACAAGAAGATGACCCTCTGTCACACTCTCAACGGCTCGGCGCTCGCCTTGCCGCGCATTATGGCTGCCCTCTTGGAAAACAATCAAACCCCCGAAGGCATCCGTATCCCGAAGGCTCTCGTGCCTTACACCGGTTTTGATATCATTGACTAAAATTTTTAATAAATGAAATTTTATCGATTTCTTATGACGGTTGCAGTGGCTATTGCCACTGTGGCTGTTTTTGCAGGGGTGAAATTAGCGCCTGCGCATTTGAGCTCTTTTAAGGCATTGCAACGCTACACTTCTCGCCCGGCAAAAGTGGCTGTCGACGTCAAAAAGCCTATAGTGAATCCTTTTTTTGCTGTAAGCACAAAGGCTGATGCCACTATGCTCCTCGAAGAAGACTTTTCTCGCTTCACTGCCGGCAGTGAAGCCACACCCGATGCCACGGATATCTCTGATGTCGACACCGGAGCTATTGCTGATAGCTACACTGCCACTCCCGGATGGTATGGTGCAGCTGTGTATCAAGCCGGTGGCTGTGCATATATCGGTATGTTTGACTTCGGTTATGGCGACGAGCCGGGCTACATTCAGCTCCCGATAATGGAAGGACTTTCCACCTATGAAGTGACGTTTCGTGCGCGTTTGGCTGTGGAAGGCAGTACCGACACAATGTATGTCGTGGGTTTTGATAATAATAGCGATAGCTATGAATATGAAATCATTGACATTACCGATAATTGGGCTGAATATTCGATAACACTGACATCCGATTATAGTGCTACCGGCATCCAGCTTTATACGATGACAAATGATTTTTACATCGATGATATCTCCCTAAAAAGCATTAAGACCGGCATCGCCGCTCCTAAGGCATTGGCAGCCTCTAATGTGACTGCCACCGGATTTACTGCCAACTGGGAAGCGGTGGCTGATGCCACCGACTATCAGCTCTCCGTGTTCTCTCAGGTGGAAGGTGTGGCTGCTGAAGAAGGCAGTGTGACTGAGGGCTTCGATGGTATAGCCGTGACGAATAAGAAATTTATTGATGCTGCCAACTCCACTTTCCCTGAAGGGTGGACCATTAGCGTCAGCGAGCAAGGTACTTCGCGAGAGGTTTACAATAGTTCGGGCAACTATTTGTCGCCATCGATATCGCTGGCTTTTGACGCTTCGGGCGACTATGTGGAAACCCCGGAAGCTCCGGCACGCATAAGCGGTGTGTCGTTTTGGTGCAAGGCGCAAGGTGCCGATGAGATGAGCGAAGTGAAAGTGATGGGTGTCGATGGAGATTTGCTAACTCTTATAGGTAGCGTATATCCGAATTCGCTCGATGCTGCCGGTGAGGTGGTTTCTTTCACCGTGCCGATGGATTATAATTTCACCAAGGTGCGACTCGTATATGTGAAATCGGTGGGTAATTGCAGCATCGATGATGTCACCTATAATTATGGCGGCACTTCTGTTATGCGCTCCTATCTGATGGAAAATCAGTCGGTGGGTAATGTCACAAGCTATGATGTAACTGCCGACACTGAAAGCACCCAATATTACTACTATGTGACCGCTTCCGACGACCAATTCACTTCCACACCCTCGGCGGTAATCGTTGTGGGCGAAGGTGGTGGCGATGAGCCTATAGACACCGATTTGCCTGCTCCGGTGGCGCTCCCGGCAACAGATGTCACCGACAATGGCTACACTGCCAACTGGGAAGCTGTCGATAAGGCAAACCTCTATGTGGTGTATTCCAACATCGACCATACGGCTCCCGTTGATGAGACATATTATCTCGTAAACGATGATTTCTCAGGTATCACCGAGGGCACGGAGGATAACCCCGGAGTGTATATGTATTACGGTTTTCTTGATGAATGGATGACTCGCAGCGATTGGTATGCCGTGATGCCCTCGTTTGTTGAGGGATATCTCGGGCTGGACAACTCGCTTGGCGATTACGGCTACCCCGCATCGCTCTCCTCTCCATCCTACGACCTCACCAACGATGGCGGTAAGGTGAAAGTGCAATTCCGTGTGAAAGGCACTGATATCTCAAAAATCGCTGTCTACCTCTTCGATGAAGAGACACAAACCGCCGGTACGCCGCAATTATTTAATGTTACTGCCGACTGGAGCGATATCACTGTTGACCTTGAAGGCGGCACAACGTTTTGCTACATCAGCATTGAGGCTTATGAAGGTGCAGGCACATTCTATGTAGACGACTTGAAAGTGAGTCAAAACCTCAAAGCCGGCAATACCCTTCAGTTAAGTCACGAATATGCAGAAACCGATGCCACTTCGCAATACTTTGCTACCACCGACAAGGTGGAGGGTGACAGCTTCTTCTATTATGTTATAGCGGTAAACTACGACTTTGATAACGATGAAATACTTGGTTGGTCGAGTGGCTCCAATGATATGTATGTTGAAGATGGAGGCTCTGTGAAAGCAATCCAAGGGGAAACCTATAAGATTGTGCCGTCAAGCCGTGGCATTATTGTCGCTACCTCCGACAACGACACCGTAAGTGTCTACGACGTCAATGGCCGTTGCATTTACAGCTCACAAGGCTGTACTCACAACATTGCTTTGTCTCGAGCAGCAGTGTATGTGGTGAAAGTGGGCAACGATGCTGTGAAAATCGTGAGATAGCATCCCACAAATCATAACTACGAGAGGCAAGGTGCAATCCCATTAGTGGATACCCTTGCCTCTCGTCATTTTTCCTGAAAACGATTAGCGTGTCAGCAATTCAGAAATAACCTCCTGATCGACAATCCCACACGCTCTCCGCCGGTTATTGCTTCACAACTTTTTTGTTGCCGATGATGTAGATGCCTCGTTCCAGTTGTTGGTAGGCATCGAAGGGCGATACTTGTCGCATCAATAGGCAGCCGTCTATAGAGTAAACGTTGATAGGTTTGCCAATGGAGTCGGAGTCGATGGCAACTTCGGTTACCGCCCCCTCGGGGTCGTATGATGCTAATTCCGTTACAACCTGCCGAGCATAATACAGTCCGGTGGCGGTGTGGTTGGTATTGATATTATCGTCAATGGTAAAGGCGTTGTAGCCGTTGTCGCGAAGGAATTGCGCCATATTCTCCATGTTCACGTATGGCACCACTTCATCGTTTTGTGAATGAATAAACTTAATAGCATCGGTGTGTTCCGGCGACCATTCGTCGTAGACGAGTGAATTATCTTTCAGCCATTGACAAGCTTTCTCCATATCTGTGCCTTCGAGGTGGAAAAAAGCATCGGTGACGATAGCATTAATGGGCAGTCCTGACTCTTCGCTTCCTCCGAAGTTTTCGTAAATCATGCTGTTGATGGCAGTGGATTTATATTTCTTGGAGTCGAACCATTCCGGAATTCTTTCGGTAAATTCCGGCTTAAACACATCGTCATAGCTGATGGTTTCGGTGGTGAAATCGTCGATGATGCCATTGAGGATGAGCGAAATTGCTACAGGATAGTACGATGTGCCGTCGGTGGCGAGTTTTTGATAGTGGGCGTACATGTCGTAGGGACCGCCGCCAATGAGACAATAGTTAATCTTCGGTAACTCATCGCTACGATAGCCTTCAGCCACCAATCGATTTACCCACATCCCGGAGTGACCGCCTTGTGAATATCCGAGATTTACCACCACCTCACCAAATCCTATGCCTTCTTCTTCAAGCAATGTTTGTCCGGCGAGCAATGCGTCAATATTGGTGCGTGCAGTGGCACGCCCTTTCAGATATGGCTGCTTGCGGTCGACGGTTAGTCCGAATCCTATGCCGTCCGACTCGATAATGATATAGTCGGAGCCTTGTATGAATCCTTCGAGAGTGAATGGTCCCGACACATTTGTAGGCCGTTCATCGTTGCTTGTGATAGTGTAGTGGTTCATAAGCGCAAGCCCTTTGGCTTCCTTCGTTTTGTTGTGAATCTCCGTGGATAGAAATATTGCCGCCGAGAGTACTATCGGCGTTTCTTCGTCGATGTCGGTGGTGGTGTAGTTAAAGTCGTAGCGCCAAAAACCCGAACACTGTGTGCGATTGACGATGCCTAACTGTGGCTGTTGCTCTTGAGCGACACCCATTATTGTCGCGATTAAGAGAAGTACAAAACAAGTAATAATCTTTTTCATTGGCAAATAGTGATTGTTTTTGTATTAATACGCTCCTGAATAGCGGAACGAGTTACCTGTTCATGAGAGTAAATCTGCCCGTCTAAAAAAGTGGTTGTAAAAATATCGGCAAAGTATGCGCTATCAATTAAGAACCGCAATATGTGATTTACCGTATGCTTACTTTTTTAATAAGAGAGTCTTTTTGCAAAGATAAAAAAATTTTGTATTATAACAATGAAAATACTCGGCAACAGAGGTTGTCTGTAAGTCTTCAAAAAAACTACAGGCTGACTCTGAAAGAAGACAGCCTGTAGTGTGTAGGTGGTTGCAATTAGCCACTTAGTAGTTGTCGGCAGCAAAAGCAAAGTAGGCTTGCGGATGAGCGCAAACGGGGCATACTTTTGGAGCTTCTTTGCCGATGTGGATGTGACCGCAGTTGAGGCATTGCCAGATGCAATCGCCGTCGCGAGAGAACACCACCTTGTCTTCGATGTTTTTCAAGAGCTTGCGGTAGCGTTCTTCGTGTCGCTTTTCGATGGCAGCCACGCCTTCAAACATATTTGCAATTTGCTCAAACCCTTCTTCGCGCGCTTCTTTAGCGAAGGTGGCATACATATCTGTCCACTCGTAGTTTTCGCCGGCAGCGGCATCAGCGAGGTTGGTCATTGTGTCGGGCACTGCGCCGTCGTGGAGCAGTTTAAACCACAATTTGGCATGCTCTCTTTCGTTGCCTGCCGTTTCCATAAAGAGGTCAGCGATTTGCACATATCCGTCTTTTTTAGCTTTAGAGGCGTAGTATGTGTACTTGTTTGTAGCCTCCGATTCGCCGGCGAAAGCTGTGCGAAGATTGGCTTCGGTTTTTGTACCTTTGAGATTTTTCATAACGATTCTGAATATTAGTTGTTAATTTAGAGATTAATTGTCGGCATAAGGAGTCTGCGTCTTGACGGCATCAATCACGTTTACGATATAGTCGCAGAGCTTCTCGCTTTCGCAGATGGTGTCCATGTAGTAGATGCCTTCTTCATAAGGATATAGCTTGTGGTTGATGTTGTCGACGTTTTCAGCCCGTAAAGCGTTGCGATAGTTGTTGATTTCTCGCTCTTTGTTGTAGGATGCCATAATCTCTTTTTCGTTGGCATTTTCCATGTCGCGGAGCACCAGTAGCATATTGTCCAATGCTTCACTTACCAGATTAAACATATTGTCAACATTGTCGGCAACATTGTCGGAGAACACCACCGATGCGTCGTGTTTGCGCACCATTGTGCGAGCGAGGTTATAGCAGCTGTCAGCGATACTTTCGATTTCGCTCACGATGTTGAGCATCGAAGATATACGCATCTTACTTTCAAAACTTAATCGTCCGTCGACCACATTGTTAAGAAACTTTGCAATCTCAATCTCCATGCGGTCAGAAATCTCTTCATATTTCTCGATGCGGGAGAAGAGTTTGTTGAATTCTTCGGTGTTGGGCTTGGTGTGTTCGAGAGCTTTCACCATCCCAAACATACGGTCTACACGCTCAGCATAGACGATGACTTCTTGTTGTGCTTGAGCTATGTTGAGCTCGGCGGCGTTAAGCATACCGCGAGAGATATATTTGAGTTGAAACTCTTCGTCGTCTTTTTTCTTGGGCTTGATAAAGAAGTTGCAAATCTTCACGAATGTCTTCGTAAACCATATCATTATCAGCACGTTGATGATGTTGAAGATGGTGTGAAACACCGAAAGACCGAAGGTAATAGCGGCTGCGTTGCCCACAGTGTTTATGGGGTTGCCGGGACCTATATCTTGAGAGATAACGCCCACCAGCGACACTAACGGATAGATAAAAGCCAAAGCCCAAATAGTGCCGAAGCAGTTGAAAAGCAAATGGCCTAACGCTGCCTTTTTTGCTGCGGCATTAGCTCCTAAAGATGCGAGAATAGGGGTTATTGTCGTGCCAATATTGCTGCCTAACACCATCGCACAACCCATTTCGAAGGATATCCATCCCTTCATAGTCATAATCATCACGATAGCAAATGCGGCAGCCGACGACTGGATTATCATCGTAATCACAATGCCGGCGAGCAAGAAGATACACACCGAGAGGAAGCCCATGTCGGCATAGTTTCGCAAGAATGCCGTAGTGTCGGCGTCGAGTTGCGGCACATTGTCGCTGATAAATTGCAAGCCTAAAAATAAAAAAGCAAAGCCGATAAGAAACTCCGCAATCGACTTGTATGTGCTCTTTTTTGAGAATAAAAATGGAGTGGCAAGACCGATGAGAGGGAGGATGAGAACGTCCACATCCATTTGTCCGCCAAAGATAGAGATAATCCATGCGGTGAATGTGGTACCCACATTGGCGCCCATAATCACTGCCATAGAGTCAGCGAGCGACATTAATCCCGCATTCACAAAGCTCACCACCATTACTGTCGATGCCGACGATGATTGGATTAATGCCGTGATAAAAATACCTGTGAACAGACCTGCAAAGCGATTTTTTGTCATTGCCGACAGGATGCTACGCATTCTGTCGCCTGCAGCTTTTTGCAAGCCTTCACTCATAATTTTCATTCCGTAGAGGAACAAACCTACTGCTCCAATGAGCGAAAGTAAATTAAGGAACCCGTAATCAGCCATTGTTTTGGTTGTCTATGTTTTATATCGTGCAAAGATAGTTAAAATCTTAACATTTCCGTAACATTCCCATAACAAAATTCCTGTGATTTTCTCTAAAAGCTACTATTGGATTTTTAGTATTTGAAACTGCTGCCCCCAAGAAATTCGCGGAGCAGACTTGTCGACGGTATTTTCTCGCCCGGTATTTCTCGGAAATAGCTTAAGAAGCTAAGCAGACGGTGGGCTTCGGCATATTCCGGCACATTGTGGGGCACTTTTTTGAGAATAGGCACGGCAAAGTCTTTCATCACTCCAAGCTCAAAAAGCAACGATGAGTTGAACATCGCGTCGGCGTTTTCTTGATAAGGGAAAATCCACTTTTCTTCGCCGCGACGCACCGAAGGCCAACGGCGGATGGTGTCGAGGGCGGAGGCACCGCGATATTTGTAGTCACGAATGATGCGTCGCAGAAGACGATTGTCGGTGGTGGGCACCCAGTTGTGGTCGTCAATATTGATGGTGGTGAGTGCCGACACATAGACTTTAAACTTCTGGCGGTCGGGGATTGACTTGGTGAGCTCGGGATTTAAGCCGTGGATGCCTTCCATCAGGAGAATGGAGTTGTTGTCGAGGCGAAGGGTATCGCCCTTATATATGCGCTTGCCGGTGGCGAAATCGTAGGTGGGCATTGCCACTTCTTCGCCGGCGAGAAGTGCTGTAAGGTCTTTGTTAAACTGCTCAATGTCGAGGGCATAAAGCGACTCATAGTCGTAGTCGCCGGAGGCGTCACGCGGGGTGTGCTCGCGGTCGACAAAATAGTTGTCGAGCGAAATCATTTGCGGGCGTATAAGGTTTGCCAACAGATGGATGCTCAGTCGTTTGGTAGTGGTGGTTTTGCCCGAGGATGAAGGCCCTGCCACAAGAACCACTCGCGCGCCTCCGTTGTGGAAGCGGTTGGTAATCTCGTCGGCTATTCTACCTATGGCTTTGTCGTGGAGCGTTTCGGCAACGGCGATAAGCATTCCCACGTTGGTCTTGTTGGTCATGCCTTTGTTGAGCACCCCTACATTTCCAATCCCCACGATGTCGTTGAAGCGTGTGTAGTCGGTAAACGCGCCGAAAAGCTTTTCTTGTCGGGTCATTTGGCGCGGTTGTGTCAAGTCGCCTAAGAAGTCGGGCGGCAACAGGAGCATCCCGTCCTTATAAGATTGTAAGTCAAACACATTGACGTAAGCTGTCGACGGTACCAAGTCGCCATAGAAGCTGTCGGGATAGTCGTCGAGGGTGTAGTAGACAGTGTAGATGTCATCAATCGTCTCGAGGAGTTTCACTTTGTCGGTGAGCCCGACTTGGCGAAACACTTCCACCACATCGGTTGTTAGCTTGGTGTGGCGAACAAACGGGATGTCGGTAGCTGCAATTTCCTTCATGCGTGAGAAGATTTTTGCCACCTTCTCCTCATCCGGCCGGTTGCCGGGGGTGAGGGTGCAGTAGTATCCGTTGGCTACGGAGTGACATATGCGCAGTCGTTCTTCGGGATAAAGGTCGTGGATTGCTTTGGCGAGCACCATACAAAGCGAGCGCACATACATGCGCTGTGCCGAGGGGTTGGTTTCGTCAATAAAACGGATCGTCTTCGGACCGAATAGCGGATAGCCCAATCCTTCGGTTTTGTTATTGACGTGGGCGCACAGCGGATGTATTTTTATTTCGTCTTTTAGTCGTAGATAAACTTCCAAGAGGGTTTCGCCTCCGGCAACGTTGACATATTTACCGAGGTTTTCACAAAAAATTTGAATAGTATCTTTCATTGTTTTGCGATTTGTGTAATGCAAATATAAGTAAACGAATTGTCCGCACCAAAAGTTTTCAGCGTAACTTTCGGTGCGGACAACTTAAATAATACTAATCGGTCGATTCCGACTATCTTACGAAAATCTTAGCTACCTTGCGGTTGCCGTAAGCGTCGGTAGCTACAGCCATGAGTAAGCCGTGAGCGTCAACGGTCACTTCTTCAGCTTGAGCATTAGCCACGAGAACGCCTTGCATATTGTAAACATTGATAGAGCGTGCGCCTTGGGCTTTCACCACATTGCCCGAGCAAACGATGCGGAGTGCATTGTCGGCTTTGAGGATGCTCACTGCGCCGGCAGGGTTGATAACGGTGCAGGTGGCGGTGAGATTTCCGGCAGTGGCGGTGATTACAGCTTCGCCGTAAGCCTTACGGGTAATGGTGAATGTATATGATTCGTCAAAGTCATCATATGTCACATTGCTTATTTCTACCGCTTCGGGATTGTTTGAAGTGAAGGTGGCAGGGTTGTCAGCGCTGAACAATCCGTAAACTTTGGCAGACATATTTATCGACTCGTTGAGGTCGAGGCAAACTGTGGTTTGGCTGAATGCAATCGACTTCACGCCTTCCATAAAGTAGAGGTAAGGCATCATAAAGTCTACCCAAGGAGCGTCGGCAGTGGTGCCGTAGACGAAGCCGAGGCCTTCAAAGAATGCTTTGTCGGTAGCTTTGTCGTCCACATCAAGACCTTCCACTGTGGTTTCGCCTGCTTCTACGCCGTGGAGAGAGAGGGTGTTGAATGCATAGTTGTTTTTCAAACCCTTTTCTACCCAAGGAGTTTCGCCGGCTTCCCATTGTTCGTCGAAGATGGTGATGCCGGCAATGCGGTGAACACCGACAGCATTGTTGGGCCGATGATAGTGGTGCTACCTGACCAGTCGGTGGTTATTTCGCCAAACAATCCGCCGGCACCGTAAGCGCCGCTCCATTGGTCCGGCTCGGTGGCGGTGATTTCACCCATAGTGTAGCATTTTGTCACTTTACTTCTTCCTAAAGAGCCGATGAGACCTCCAACGATGGATTTTGCCGTAGATGTTACATCAACCAAGCAGTTGGAGATGGTGCAGTTGGCATCAGTGGCACCGATAAGACCACCCACGGCGCTACCGGCAGTGATTTCGCCCACAGCGGCGCAATTCACCACTTCAGTAGATGTGCGGATATCGCCGACGATACCGCCCACTTTGCTACTTCCGGGAGTGTTGAAATTAAAGTTGTCAACATAAGAATTGCTGATTTTGCTGAAGTAGGTGGCTTGTCCCACAAGACCTCCAATCATAGAACCGTTGTTGCCGGTGATTTCAGCGTCAAACACTTGCACGTTGTCGATGTTGATGCAAGCGGCTGTTGCCGCAACTACGCCAGCAGCATAGCAGTTGCCGTCGAGGGCAATTTTGGGAGAGGTGAAGATGAGATTTTTCACTACCACCGGATGAGTGGTGTCGACAGCTGTGGCTGCGCTAATCAAGCCGTAAGCTCCGGAGCCGTCGTTTTCTATCACTAAGTTGTGGATGGCGTGATTGTTGCCGTCGAGAGTGCCTGCAAAATTCACGGGAGTCCAAGATTGCCCGGCGAAATCCAAATCGTTAACAAGTTCAAACGAAGCGTTGGGATATATTTCCATAAGGGCGAGGTCGCCGATGGTCGATACCTTGTAGGGATTTTCGGCAGTGCCATCGCCTCCGGCTGAGAATTTGTCGAGGGGAAGGTCGTGGAAGTTGAGCGTGTAGATGCCGGCAACTTGGTCGTAGTAAGCCACAAACAGGATGTTGTCAAACACTGAAATCATTCCCGGCTCTCCGGTTTCATTGGGTTGCCATTCGTGATAGATGGTGCCGTCTTCTCCTCCCACATAAAGATGGCTCTTCGACTTGCCGGTCGACGGGTCTTTGATTTTGGCGAGGAAGAGGTAGTCGTGGGCGTCATCTGTGTTAAATGTGTAAGGGTCGAGGGTAGTTTCGTTGAGAAGTGCCGAGAAAAGTTCGCAGTTCGGACCGAGGTTGAATTTCACATGGTGGTCGAGCGAGGTGTCGATGTTATACCAACCGATTTTGGTAATAACATTGCCATTGTCGTCGGCATCGGCATTACCCACAACAAACACATATTGGTAGGTGTCGTCTTTTGCATAGCGATTGAAGTATTCCGACATACGGTCGCCATTGACCAACGCCGGGAAATAAGCTGCTTGTTTGCACGACGGAAGGTCGAGCATCTCAAAATGGGCATTTTCGCCGTCAACTCCTACGAGGAATGCCATTTGCGCCTCGTGGTTGTCAATATCGTTGAGGTAATACCAGTTGTCCACCATTGTTTGGATGGTCTTCACCCGTTGCGACTCGTCGTTGTAGACATGAAACGAGTAGAGGTCGCTGTCGGTGCTTGAGATATAGTTGGCGGTAGTGATGACATAATTCATTTTGTCGTCGCCGGAGAAGAAACCCTTTGTCATATTCAGCCCTTGAGCGAAAAAGCCGAAGGCGTGGAAGGTGTAGAGCGCACCGGTTTCTATTTCTACAGGCATTTTGATAGAGCGAAGGAGTTCGCAATCCTTAGAGTAGATGTCTACCACAAAATTGTTGTCGGCATTCACCGTAGGAGTTTCCGACATCTCCGTGCCCGGCTCAAAATATTCTTTCTCATAGTGGGGCAGAGTAAAATACGGCTCATTATCCACTACTTGCATCGAAAAGATAGAACCTTGTACGTAAGTCACCAGGTTGGCAGGCACTTTGATAGTGTTGCAGAGAACCGCTTTGGTGTCTTGCCAGCCCCCCGGGCGATAGAAATCAAACACCACATTGCCGTCTTCTTCCTTAAAGAACACAACGCGTTGAAAAGTGTCCCAGCCTTCCGAATTGTCAAAAAACATTGCGTTTTCATAGTCGTAGGTGCACACCAGCTCCCCGTTGTTGTTATACACCAACTCTTTGTATACCTGCTGATAGTCGGCGTTGATGGAGTGCATGAGAATCATCACTTCCCACGTCTTTTCGTCGCGGTCGAAGAGTTTTTTTGTAACCATACCGAAGGGTTGAATTTGATTGCATTTCTCGCCCTCGGTGGCGGGAATGTTTAGGGTAGCCACTTCTTCATGCTTGTCGTTGAAGATTTTCACATCCGAAGAAGCATAAAAATAAGGGTTGCTCTCACTCATGGTGAAAGTCTGAGTGAAATACCAAGTGGAGCCGTCGGGACCTTCAAGCATTCCCCAAGCTCCATCTACACTGCAAGTAAAATCGGCTGCGGGTGCTTCCATAGCCGTCATTGCTATCGCCTTACCGGCTTTTACCTCAGCTGCTTCACGCTCAGACATAAACGGATTGTGAAATGCTTTGGCTTTGATTGATTGTGGTAATGCAGCTGATGCCGTAGCTGTAGCAGCGGCAAACAGAGCAACCAATACACTTTTGATAATTTTGTTCATTTATAGTATAATAGTTAAAAAATTGTTGTTTCGCTTTGGTTTTTATATTAAATCTTATAGGTAAGATTTATTTTGATTGCAAAATTATCATTTATTTTACTCTTAACCAACAAGATGACACAATAATTAAATTATAAGTTGCAAATTATTAATAATTAACGTAAAAGAGCAGTGTTATGCAGTGATAGTGAGCAATAATCCATGGATATAAATTAAACCATTAGCCCCTCAAAATGTTCTAATAAATAAAAACCATAAACTTAGTAGAGCGATGAAAAGATTAGGTATAGCATTGATGATGATGGTGATGCTCCTTGTGGGAGCAACAAGCGCCATGGCAAGAGATAGAGTGGTTAGCTATGAAGATTTGCCTGCCAAGGCACAGACCACAATCAACAAGCATTTTCACAAGAAAAAAATTGTGCTTGTGAAGGTGGATAAGGGCTATCGAAACGACGACTTTGAAGTGAAATTTTCCGACGGTTCGGAGGTGGAATTTAATGCAGTGGGCGAGTGGACAGATGTGAAGTGTCGTCCCGGGGTGCCTAAGGGTATCATCCCTCAGCAGATACGCGATTTCTTGAAAAGAAACGGCTACACCAAACATGGGGTGAAAGTGGTTGAGATTAGTTACGACCGCAAAGGCTATGAGGTGGAGCTATCCAACGGCAAGGAATTGTCATTCAGTCCTCGATTCCGTCTTCTTGAGGTGGATTAGTCGTTTTGTCAAGCAACCTCAATGGTTGGTCATAAAAACTGCCAAGGTCAGCAATTTATCAAAGAAATAATTGCCCCGGGCAGTTTTTATTTATACTTTTGTAGTGTTGAAAATTATTAACCAATAAATAAATTATTCGTTATGAACAAACTATTTCATACTTCAAAAGTGTTGTTTGCCACATTGTTGTTGGCGATGATTATGATGACCACGTCTTGCTCCGGCGAAGGCGATTTCTACTCCAAAGTGCCTGAAGATGCTCGCTTTGTGATGTCGATAAAGGCAAAAGGTCTTGCAGAGAAGTCAAATGCCGTGAAGAAGATGCGTGAAATAGCCAATTTTGTTGGCAAACAAGAAGCCAAGGATGTAGCTGATATGCTTGAGACATTGTTTGGCGACGAATCTCCGGTGGATCTCAACAACATCGTGATGTTTGAATATGAGGGCAATGTTTATGCATGGTTGATGGTCAACGACGTGGAAATGCTTGACAAAATCGATGCCATTGCCGAGAATTTTGAGAAGAGTAAGAAAGACGACTTTGTGATTTATGAGGCTAATGAGAATTGCTGTATAGTGATGAACGGCAATGGTGGCTTGATGATGATGGGCAATGATGCCGATAGTGATGATGCCATCAAAGCATTTATGGATTTTGATGACCTGGAAAGCGATAAAGCTATTGCCAACAACGAAATCTTTATGAAAAATATGCAAGGCGACGACGATGTTTATCTTTATCTCGACATCGAGGGATTGACATCGCTTGTGGGCTCTACGGCAGAGCTGAAGAAGGCGTTGAGTCGCGAATTTGAGAATGAAGGATTATCCGTTCCCGATTATATCGACGAGGTGATGGAAAGCTTTGTTTATGCATCAGCCTCGTTTACCAAAGATGCAGCTACTTTGAAAATGAGTTTGCTTGACGACAAGGGCACTAATATCATCAACAAAATTTATGGCAACAAGACCATCGACAAAAAGATATTGTCATATCTTGACAAAAACAGCTCTTTCGTGATGGCTTGTAGCTTGCCCGAGCAAGGCAAAAAAATGATGGAGCAAGCATTAAGCAATTCGCTGCCGGAGGAAATGAAGTCGACGGCTTCTGAAATAGTGCGCCACCTTGATGGTAATATGGCTTTTGGCATAACAGTGACCGACTCTATTATGGCTGTGAAAGAAAAATATGACTATTGGTCTGATTCTTACTATACCACCACCGAGCCCGACTTTACTCGCTGCGGATATACCTTTGTGGCAAAATGCAACACCAAAATGGACGACTACCTCAGTTCGCTTGCCGGATATCTCGGAATGTCGGTTACTAACGGTGTGATAACCATTCCGACCGACGAAATGAATATCACCATCAAATCTGACGGTGACTATGTGGTGGTGTCAAATGTCGGTACTCCCGCTCAGTCGCTTGCCGGAAGTGACCTCGCTAATGATAAACAATTATTGATGTATTTTGATTGTAGTAAGAATTCCTCTATCTCAAGTCTTATCAACAGCGAATTGCCGATTGACTTGGATGCAACTACCACTTTGACGCTCGATAAAGAGTGTGCAATGTTGACAATCCATGTGGGTAACAATAAGAAAGATAACATACTCGAATACTGTTTCGACCTAATCATTGACATTGCTAAAAGCAAATGAGATGAATGTAATAACCCTTGATAATACCCTCCCGCGTGTGTTTGCCGGGCGCGAAGCCATTCCTTCCGATGTGTGGCAATGCCCCCTATCCTTACACCGCGGGACGGTGTATCTTGTTACGGCGGAGAGCGGTAGCGGTAAGTCGTCGCTCTGCGCTTATCTTTATGGCTATCGTAAGGATTATTCCGGCACGATAGCCTTCGATGGTAGAAATATCGACTCTTTGTCGGTGGGGGAGTGGTGTGAGGTGCGTCGTCGCCACATTGCTTATCTTCCACAAGAGATGCGCCTTTTCCCCGAACTTACGGCGTGGGAAAACGTGCAGCTGAAAAACCGTCTCACCGGATATAAGACCGATAGCGAGCTGCGCGGACTTTTTGAACGTCTGGGCATCGCCGACCGTATGAATAGTCTCGCCGGCAAACTGTCAATAGGACAGCAGCAAAGGGTGGCTCTGATACGCACTGTGTGTCAGCCTTGCGACTTTTTCTTGCTTGACGAGCCGGTGAGCCATTTGGATGAAGTCAACAACGGCATTGTGGCGCAAATAATCAGCGACGAAGCCATTAAGTCGGGTGCCGCAGTGATTGCCACTTCGGTGGGTAATAATCTTAATATTAAGGTCGGGGAGGTGTTGAAGCTATGAATAATCCTTTGTTGTGGAAGTTGCTGCGCCGACATGTGAGCAAAGTGCAGACTGTTGGTTTTGCTATCGCCAACATTGTGGGACTTACCATCGTGTTGCTCGGATTGCAATTTTATGTCGATGTGCTGCCGGTGTTTGCCGATGAGGAGAGCTTTATTCGCAAAGACTACCTCGTGGTCACTAAAACCATCGGTAATGGTGCCATGGTGGGAAGCCTTATCGGGGGCACTGATATTAATGCTTTTTCCGATAGCGACATCGCCGACATTGAGGAGCAGCCGTGGGTGAGAAAGGTGGGACGTTTCACTACAACCAACTATCGGGTGTCGGCATCGCTTAATGCCTATGGTAGGTCAATGCGCACTCAGATGTTTTTTGAGTCGGTGCCTGATGAATTTATTGACACCAAAAACATCAACTGGACCTTCGACCCTAATTCGAAAAATCCCGAAATACCTATCCTTTTGTCGAAAGACTACCTTGCTCTTTATAATTTCGGCTTTGCCACTTCTCAGGGTATGCCGCAGTTGAGCGAAAGCATGGTGGGGAAAGTGCCGTTTTCGCTGGTCATTCAAGGCGACGATGGCAGAGTGGTGCGCGTGGGTGGAAAAATAGTAGGCTTTTCCAATAGGCTGAACACTATCATCGTGCCCGAATCGTTTATGAAGTGGAGCAACGAGATGTTTGCTCCGGGGGTGGTGACAAAGCCTTCGCGACTCATTTTGGAGGTAAGTAAGCCGGGCGATGTGGCTATCGAGAAATATATGAAGAAACACGACTATGAGATTGCCGGCGACAAGATGAATAGCAGTAAAGCAAACTATATGCTCACCATCGTTATGGGCATCGTGATTGCCGTAGGACTTGTGATTAGTGCGTTGTCGTTTTTTATCCTCATCCTCAGTATTTATCTTCTCTTGCAGAAAAACACCAAGAAGCTGCAAGACCTTTTGCTCTTGGGCTACTCTCCCTCCGAGGTGGCGAGCCAATATGTGAAGATGGTGGTGTGGGTAAATATGGCTGTCTATGTGTTTGGCATTGCGTTGATGCTTTATGCGCGCTCTCTGTATATGCCGCAGCTCGAAGCTTTTGCCATATGTGGAGGCTCGTTGTGGCAAGCAGCATTGTCGGGGTTTATCCTCATTGCTCTCATCACTATGGGTAATATCATTGCCATAAAGCGTAAGGTGGCGGCTCTTTGGTATCTTGAAAAGTAAGTATGACTATTGTGAATTTTGTTTTTCCCGGGATGAAAAATATTGTTGTCATTATGCTTTGTGCATTATCAGCCCTTTGTGCAAAGGCTGTGGATTTCAGCTTTCGCGATGCAGAGGGCAATAACCTCGTCGCTTCCGGTTATGCCACCGATTATCGTTTGGTGTTTGTCTACAACTCCGGCTGCGACCTTTGCAGCAAGGCGGCGCAGCAAATCGAGGAGTCGTCGACGGTGTCATTTCTCATTGAGAATAATCGCCTGACTGTGATTTCGATTGCATTGTTTGAAGTCGACGATGCGTGGATGCGCAAGGCAGCGACGTTTCCTCAGTCGTGGGTCAATGGTGTTGATGCTTTCGATGAAATAATTGAGGGCGAGGTGTTTGACTTCGAGACCGTTCCCGCCTATTACCTTCTCGACCGCAACGGTGATGTGATATTCCAAAACGTTTCATTCACGGCTATGGATGATTTTTTGGGACAAAGACGATAACAATTGCGACTTTCCGAACAGATTTTTGACTCCTCTTACATCTCCCGATTATCGGAGATTGCGTAACTTCGCAAAAAAAATTGTGTATGAAGAATTGTTTAAAAATATTGACAGTTTTATTGTTGTCGGCTCTCTCTCTTGCTTCTTATGCCGCCGACTCTCCGTTTTTCGACACCTCACGACCGGAGAATCCTGTCACTTTCGGACTTCGTGTGGGTATGAATTCATCCGGTGTAGCCACCAATTACATGGACTTGCAGCCGGAGCTGATACAAAGTAATTTCTATTGGCATAGCGGATATCAAGCCGGGGCGGTGGCCGCGCTGAACATACGCAAATTTTTTGCAGTTGAGGTGGGGGCTTATTGGCAACATCGCGGCTACGACGCTTCGCTGATGGCTGCTAATGCCGTCGACGATTATATGGGCAGTCAATTTGTGCGTGTGCGTTACAATGTCATCACCATCCCTGTGACGTTGTCGTGGAAGGTCAACTTGCAATCGCAGACAGTGGTGTCGTTTGATTGCGGTCCGTATTTTTCTTATGGCATTTCAGGCAAAAAGAAGTTGGACTCGTATATCGCATTCGGTGAAGATGAGGGGCAATTAGTGTTTGACCACACTATCTCCGAGCCAAACTATTTCAATGCCGATTCTCGCGAATTTCTCGCCGTGCAACGCTTGGACGTAGGTGTTCAAATGGGTATCGGCTTTACGTTTTTTAAGCATTATATGCTGGGTATCAACTATATGCATAGTTTGAAAAACGTAGCTAAGAATTACGAAGGCGGTACCGACTATACCCTTCGCAATTGTGGGTGGAACTTCGTGATGGGTTATAATTTCTGATAAAAAGAATTTTTTTCGTTTTACAATGTGGAATAGGAATAAAATTCTATCCCACACATTTTTTTTATGTCTACCTTTGTATCATAAACAAAACAAGCGAATATGGAAAAGATTTATGAAGATTTGACAAAATTGGTGGGACGCACCCCGTTGGTGCATCTTGCACGACTTGAGAAAGCAGAAAAATTGAAAGCACGACTCTTGGCTAAGGTGGAATATTTCAATCCGGGCGGTAGTGTGAAAGACCGTATTGCATTGGCAATGATTGAAGCCGCCGAAGCCAACGGCACTCTTAAGCCCGGAGCTTCCATTATCGAGCCTACAAGCGGTAACACCGGTATTGGTTTGGCGTGGGTGGCTTCGGTGAAGGGGTATCCATTGACCTTGACTATGCCGGAAACTATGAGCGACGAGCGTAAAAAGTTGCTTCGTGCGTTGGGAGCTACGTTGGTGCTAACTCCCGGGGCTGAGGGCATGAAGGGTGCTATCCGTAAGGCTGAAGAACTTCGCGATGCCACTGAGGGGGCAGTGATTCTTCAACAGTTTGAAAATGAGGCAAATCCGGCAATACATCGCGCCACTACCGGCGAGGAAGTTTGGGAAGAGACCGACGGAAAGGTAGATGCTTTTGTGGCTGGTGTGGGTACCGGTGGTACTATCAGCGGTTCTGCCGAAGCTCTTAAAGCGCACAATCCTCAAATCAAGGCGTTTGCTGTGGAGCCGGCATCATCCCCGGTGCTCTCCGGTGGCAAGGCCGGTCCGCACAAGATACAGGGTATAGGTGCCGGATTTAAGCCGAAAAACTTCCACGAAGATGTTGTTGATGGTATTATTACTGTAGAAAATGAGGAGGCTTTTGCCGCTTCAAGGTTGTTGGCAAAGAAGGAAGGTTTGTTGGTGGGCATCTCTTCGGGGGCGGCACTCCATGCTGCTATTACGCTCGCTAAGAAAGATGAGTTTGAGGGTAAGACTGTTGTTGTGCTCCTTCCTGACACCGGTGAACGCTATCTTTCTACGGCTTTGTTTGTCACCGAATAGTTCTCGTGTAAATCTCGCTTTTAAAAAATTATTGGCGCAAAACTGCTACTCAATCGTTAAAAAGTAGTAGTTTTGTGCTTGTTTTTCATTCTCCCATTTATGATGAGATTACTGTCGGTAATAGCAGTTCCGTGCTTCTTGTCGTTGCTACCTTTGTGGGCGTCAGAACTGGCAACTCAAAGAGATAAAATATTCAGGGTCGTTGTCAATAATCTTGCAAAATCTGAATTATGGGTTGCGATAGAGAGATATTGAGGATTGCCGTGCCCTCGATGGTGAGCAACATCATTGTGCCTGTTTTGGGTATGGTGGACCTCGCTATTGCCGGACATATCGGTGATGCTTGTCTTATAGGTGCAATCTCGGTAGGGGCAACTATGTTGAGTCTCACCTATTGGAATTTCGGTTTTTTGAGGATGGGCACTGCCGGTCTTACTGCTCAGGCCTACGGCGGCAATAAATCTATCGAGATTAGTGCCACTTTGTGGCGCTCTCTCATTCTTGCCCTCTCTATTGCTGCCGTTATCTTATTGTGTAGGTTGCCATTGCAATGGCTGTTGGAGGAGGCCATAGGCGGCGATGCCCGAGTGCGGGCGCTTTCGCGTAGCTACTATTTCGTCTGCATCTGGGGTGCTCCTGCAACTTTAGCCACCATGAGCCTCAGCGGTTGGTTTGTCGGGATGCAAAACACTGTGATTCCTATGATTATCGCTATTTCAATCAATTGCATTAATATCGCAGTGAGTGCGCTGGCTGTGTTTGTGTGTGATAGCGGGTGGGTTGGTATTGCAGTAGGTACGCTTGCGGCTCAATGGTCGGGATTGTTGTTGGCTGTAGGTTGTGTTTTGTTTGTCATTCGCCGTCATAATCTCCCTCTCTTTCCTGGATTCTCTGCTATCAAGAGCGGTTTTTCTCGCTTTTTCACGATTAACCGTGACATTTTTCTGCGCAGTCTTTGCTTGATGAGTGTTACTCTTTATTTCACCGCCGTTGGCGCTCGATTGGGTGGTAATGTGCTTGCAGTCAATGCTATAGTGATGCAGTTGTTTCTTTTCTATTCTTATTTTCTT
Source organism: bacterium (assembly GCA_004561555.1). Taxonomy (GTDB): domain Bacteria; phylum Bacteroidota; class Bacteroidia; order Bacteroidales; family Muribaculaceae; genus Limisoma. Next base: position 662 of record SFVH01000011.1, on the reverse strand, counting down.
GATGGTTATGCCTTTGCCGGTGAAGCTCTTGTGGGTCGTTATCGCGGCAGTGGCAACCGCCGACATGAAATGATGATTGTGAAGCGCCTTTTTGTGCATGGAGTCATTGTTGCGTTGGTTTTTGCGACTGTCTATTGTGCTTTTCCCGGTGAGATAGCTCGATTATTCACCGACGACAGGGCTGTGGTCGTAGGCTTTGTGGATTATCATTTGTGGATTGGAGCCATTCCTCTTGCCGGATTGTCGGCATTCCTCCTTGATGGTGTGTTTGTCGGGCTGACCGCTACAGCCAAGATGCTCAAATCGATGGCTTTTGCGGCACTCACTTTCTTTGCCGTACTTTTCTCATTGGATAAAGCTATTGATGCCAACCACTGTTTGTGGCTTGCGTTTACCTCCTATCTTTTTGTGAGAGGGATGTCGCTGGCAGTTGATTTATGGCGACTTTATCGCCCAATCATTTGATATATTAGTTTATAATGGTATGTATATAACACGTTGATAATCAACGATGGTTATAAATATTTGTTTATATTGTCACCTTTTTCCCATGTGGTAGTTTTGCAATGCCGTAAATTGTTGCTACCTTAGCAATCGAAAGAACCATTCACTATTATTACATTTATTCTCTACTGTTGTGAAATAATGAGAGAAAAATAAAA
>SFVH01000089.1 GCA_004561555.1 bacterium | reverse complement strand
CACTTGGGATAGTGGAGGGCACTTTTTTGGGGGGGTAGCATCGGTGGGTGGTTTATTTTTGTGGGTTGGGGGGTGGTAATTCGGGGAAAATGAGTAAATTTGCAGTTGCTTTGTGCCTATGCACAAACGTTTACCACGAAATATCAATCAAAAAAGCATCATAATTTATATGGAGAAGAAGGAATTTAAACGCACACTTGTGACTGCTGCGCTCCCCTATGCCAACGGTCCGGTTCATATTGGCCACTTGGCAGGCGTGTATGTGCCAGCCGATATTTACGTACGCTATAAGCGCTTGCTGGGCGAAGAAGTGCTCTTTGTGGGCGGCAGCGATGAGCATGGCGTTCCGGTTACGATCCGTGCCCGCAAAGAAGGTTGCACGGTTCAAGATGTGGTAGACCGCTACCACAATTTGATTAAGAGCAGTTTCGAACGTTTTGGCATATCATTCGATGTGTATTCACGCACCACTTCGTCAATCCATCATCAGTTTGCCTCCGATTTTTTCAAGCATCTCTACGAAGACGGCAAATTTGTGGAAATGGAAAGCGAACAATTCTACGATGAGGCCACGCAAGAATTCCTCACCGACCGCAATATCAAGGGCGAGTGCCCGGTGTGTCACGCGCAGGATGCCAACGGCGACCAATGCGAGAAGTGCGGCTCCACCCTTTCGCCCGATGAATTGATTAACCCCGTGAACGCTATCAATGGCAATCCGCTGGTGAAGCGCAGCACCAAGCATTGGTATTTGCCGCTCAACGAATATCAGCCTTGGCTCGAGCAATGGATATTGAACGAGCACAAAGAGTGGCGCTCTAATGTGTATGGGCAGTGCAAATCGTGGCTTGATGCCGACTTACGCCCCCGTGCCGTAACGCGCGACCTCAACTGGGGTATACCGGTGCCGGTGGAAGGTGCCGAAGGCAAGGTGCTCTATGTGTGGTTCGATGCACCCATCGGCTACATCAGCAACACTAAGGAACTGTGCGACGCTCACCCCGAATATGGCAACTGGGAAACTTGGTGGAAGGACGATAGCACGCGCCTGATTCATTTCATCGGCAAGGACAACATTGTGTTCCACTGCATCGTGTTCCCCGCTATGCTCAAGGCGCACGGCGGCTACATTTTGCCCGATAATGTGCCATCTAATGAGTTCCTCAATCTTGAGGGCGAAAAGATTTCCACCAGTCGCAACTGGCGTGCTCACCGCCAATGCTCCTGAAACCAAGGACAACGACTTCACTTGGCGCGACTATCAGGCTTGCAACAACAATGAACTTGTGGCTATCTTCGGCAACTTCGTGAACCGCGCCGTGGTGCTCACCCACAAATATTTCAACGGCGTGCTCCCCGCTGCCGGCAATCTCACCGACTACGACCGTGCCACCATCGCCGAATTTAAGGGCGTGAAGGAAACGCTGAGCAACAACATCGAGCAATTCCACTTCCGCGAAGCCCTGAAAGATGCCATGAACTTGGCACGCATCGGCAACAAATACCTCGCCGACACCGAGCCTTGGAAGGTGGCAAAAACCGATATGCAGCGCGTGGAAACCATCCTCAATGTGTCGCTCCAAATTTGCGCCAACTTGGCGATTGCTTTCGAGCCATTCTTGCCGTTTACAGCCGAAAAGCTCCGCACCATGCTCGCTATGAACGAGGTGGACTGGAACAAACTCGGCAGTTTGGACATCCTTGCCGAAGGCACACAGCTGGAAAAGCCCGTGCTGCTGTTTGAAAAAATCGAAGACAGTGTGATTCAAGCGCAACTCGACAAACTGGAACGCATCAAGCAAGAGAACATTATCGCCAACTTCAAACCCGAACCTGTGGCAAAGGAATGTACGTTCGACGATTTCATAAAACTCGACATTCGTGTGGGTAAGGTGCTGGAATGCTCAAAGGTGAAGAAGGCCGACAAACTGCTTCAATTCAAGATTGACGACGGCATGGGAGGCCGCACCATCGTGAGCGGTATCGCCAAATTCTACGAGCCAGCCGACTTGATTGGCAAGGAAGTGTGCTTCATCGCCAACTTCCCACCACGCAAACTCAAGGGCATCGAAAGCCAAGGCATGATTCTCAGCGCAGAAGAT
>SFVH01000088.1 GCA_004561555.1 bacterium | reverse complement strand
GGCTGGTTGTTCGGTGATTTCCCACTTCACAGGCATAGCCGAGGTGAGTTGGTATTCGGTGTCGGTAGAGCAAACGCTTGCATTTGCGCTAAGTCCCAAGTTGCACTGGTGTGTGGTCTCGGCTGGGTCGGTGATGAAAGCGTAGAGGGCTTTCGTGCCACCCAAATCCAATTCAAGTCCGGTAAGGAATGTGATGCGAACATGCGAGAAATCTTCCTTAGCAATAATGGTGGGGAATTGCACATCGCCGCTAATCAACTTCAGCGACAGCACACTGCCATCGATCACTTCTTTTTGAACTCTCGTCTGCACATATTCATAATACGTTTTGCCCCACTTGGTTTTTTCTTGCCATTCACCCTTGTACAGTTCAATGGTGGCTGCTGCGCCCACAGGCAATTTCAAAAGCGATGCCGACGATATTTTGAAGCCCACGGCAGAGCCAGCCTTGAATGGCATACTTTGGTCGGGGTCGGCACGATTAATTACGGCACCCACACGGCAGTCGAGCGAGGTGCCGATACTAATCACACCCCAAGCCACGCCATTGGTCAAGTTGTCGTCGATAAGGTCGCTACCAGCCCAGTAACCACCTTCTGTGGCAAAGTCAAGACCCGGTTTGCCCTCTGTTTGCGTCTTGCCTTGGTCGAGGGAGAAAGGCATACGGCCTTTAGCGGCGGCGTAGTTCTTCATTGAGGTTTGGGTGATGGTGTTGGTGTTGTAGTCGCCCACAAACGCATATTTGATGCGAGTGTTGGTGATTACGCTTGCATCGGCAATGCCGACAGGAGAAAGAGAGATTTCATCGAACTCGCATGGCGCAGTGGCCGAGAGGTCGATAGTCCCATCTTTTGAGCCAGGGAGTTGGATAAGCGTGAGTCCCACACCGCCCACTTTTTGCCCAGCCGACACAGCCTTGGTGGCTTTTAGTTTGCCTTCAAGATAGAAATTGGCATAGTGGTTTTCGGTGTCGCGAATTGAGGTGATAGGCTTTGCGCCCACGCCCACCGATGCTACCGATGGAAAAACAGCGTCGTTGGTGAGGTCTTCGTCGGTCATATTGTCGAGCCCCTTTACCCAGTTGGCTACTTCCACCACGCTCACGAGTTTGTTGACCATGCAGTGACGGCCAGTGAGCGCACGGCGGTGGCTCAGAAAGTTTGCTGCATTGGCATTGGTCTGTTGCCAAATAGTCTTGTTGGTGACGCTGGCAACCTTTTGCCATTGTCCGTTCATGAGATTGCCTTCGCCAAAACCTGTGAGTTCGTAAGTGGATTCTTCCATTACGCTAAGGTCGGCGGTTTGGTTCAAGCGATAGTCAAACGATGGCTCATTGCCGCCACGTTCGGGGTTCATACGCACAAAGATAAGGTTGTAGCCTTTGTCGGAGAGGTCGAAAGTCACTTTGCCATCGCTTCCAACAGCACCTTGAGTCCAAAACTCAGTGGATTTACTAACTTCGCCTTTGTCGTTAGGAATGCCGTCGGTCCAAGTGTAGGCCCACCATTCCTCATTGCCTTGAGCGCAGTCACCTGGAAGCAGGTAAACGGCTGCGTTCATTACTGATGTCATGCTCATGAAAATCATGCATACCACGAGCGTGACAAATCCATAAAATTTGGTCATAATAATTAAGTGAAAAACTTATAAATTGACAACTAATTATAAATATCTAATACTGTGTTCTGTCATACTATTTTGGCTGCGCCTTGTGAGTAGTAGCAACATCTGTTTAATTCAAAGCATCAGCCCAAAAAAGTATACATTTTAATAAGATCCGTTCAAAATTTTGGCAAAAGTACACAGAAATACCCCCCCCCACAAATCTAAAGTGTTAAAAAATGTTTTTGACGAAAGAAATGCTGATAAGTGCAAATTTTGTTGAAAGTCAACGAGTCAACGAGGCGATGTGTTGAATGTGTTGAAAAATACGAAAAGTGGGATTTTAGAGCCGTTTCCAACAGCTACAAGCCTCCACAAAACCTTTACTTCATTCTGTATTTTTATAGTTTTTCAATGCCGTATTTTGAGGATTGGCAGATAGTGGGGGTATGCAATCGTTTGCATTTGGAAAATAAGTTTTTTCAAAGGAAAGAGCGGAGCATGTGGGATATTTATTCGTAAAATTGCAAAGTGATTATCATTTCTCTGTGCGAGAGGCTGTTTTGCATAGGTGATTTTCACCCACCATTTACATTTAC
>SFVH01000087.1 GCA_004561555.1 bacterium | reverse complement strand
TAACTCCATTCCGCCTATGACGGCTGCCGCTGCACTCCTTTCGAGTTTTGTTCGGGCAGTCTTAACGTGGCGACACCGCACAGTGACATCGAACTGCAAGCAGCCCGACGACACTTCTTCGGCGGTATCGCCACTAATTGCCTGAACAACTCCAAATCCGTTCCGCTCTCGCCGTCATCACCGCACATCGCAGGGTTTAACCTTGCCAAGGCAAGAGAGCGGTGTTGCCCTGCGATACCAAATTCGGCAAGCCGATTTTGTCACGCACGCCAACTCATTCACCGCACATCGCTCGCATATTCCGCTCGGATTTTAAGGGCGAGGTCGGCAAATATATGAGGGCGGTGGGGGGTCTTTACAGACAGTAGCAAGGGAAATCCTTTCCCCTGCACCCCTTAATCAGCTATTACATAGCCTTTTAGCGTTTTCAGCCCTTAACTGGCGTGAAATTTTCGTAATGCCGCCTTTGAGAAGATAACATTGCTGATATTATGCTGTTTTAGCGATGTTGTTTGTTGTTATGACTTCTCGGGGCGGTGTTATTCGCTTCGGTGGACTTCTGCAAGTTTCGCTAATTTTTACGAGATAATTTGAACTGGTCATTTTCATACTATTCTATGCCATATTGCCAGCAGTAGTAGAAGAATGTGCCGATACCGATTTGGCGAGTTGAGCGAAGCAGATTGTTGAATTTGCGGTCGCACTCGGCGGGATTGTAACCGCTGTTCTGCGAACTGCACAGGTGAAACCACTGCCTTCCGCTTTCACCAAGTGAGGACAAGGCAGCTCCGATTTTCACCCAATCTTCATAGTTGGCTGTGAGGTCTATGTGCCGCATCGCTACCTCTCGGCAAAGTCGTGCCACCTTTTCTTCAACATCGCTTTCAGTATAGCCGCATTGGCACCATTGGCGTGGCTTTTTCGGCTCGCGGTAGATACCGCTGAACGGTTTGGCGTCAAGGTTGATGTAGGGATGCTTGTCATAACTCTGGCACCGCAGTCGGCACACGTCGCCGCAAGCACGGTCAATGTAGATGCCCATATCGGCAAACACACGCACCAACTGTTCAAACTGAGCCTTGTGCAACTGCGGATAGCGTAGCGGAATGACTACGAAGTAGCCCTTGCCGCTTACGGAATGGGCAGCGTATGCCACTTCTTCAATCCGGCTAAGCACATCTTCTATGAGCGTATCAAAGTTTTCTATATGCTCATTGTCCTTGCGGTCGATGTCAACGCAGATTAGTTCGCTGTGCTCCACAAGGTTTTCGGCTGAACGTGTGGGCGGCTTGCGGCAGCGACATCTTTATCTGCCGTTTTCGCTCGGTATCGGTGCATAAACGCAGTTCAGCGATTGCCGACACATCTACGTTCGTCAGGAAATCGTGAAGCGTTGATAGATGTCCAACACGGTCTTTCACGCCACGATAAGCTGTTATTTCTATTTCTTGAAACGATTTCATTTTGTCAAAAATGAGGTTAAGGTTAATTATATATCTTTCGTATTGATTTTCAGTTGTTTAGGCATTGACTTGGTATTAACCTGTCGTTAACCTTGCAGAGTGTTCGTTAGGTTAATGCTTGGTTAATACCTTGTCAATACTTATTGCTTTGAATTTAAGTGAGTTACATGCAAATTAACCTTAACCTGCTTTTCCGCTTTTTATCTTCGAGATATAAGCCGGTGATACACCAATCAGTTTGGCGAGTTGCCCTTGCGGCACATCGGGATAAAGTCTCAAAAACGCAGAAAGAAGTTCGGTCTTGCTCATCTGCTCGGGTTTTACAACCGGCGGCTGTTCGGCAATCCGTGAATACACCAGCAGTGCCATCTGCTCGAAGTATTCCATACAGCGAATGGCATACTCCATCGGCTCTTTCCGCATGATGTTGTAGTCGCAACGCATGCCGCGTTGCTCAGCCAGGTCGAGAACGTGTACTATTCCGGCATAGCGGAGCACTTGTATCTGCAATTTGCTATAGATTGACGCCACATAGTCGCAGTCAGCCATCGCCTTTTTGTCTTGCAGGTAGTTGTGATAGTCATCATACATGGCATCTGCCTCTTTGCCGAGCGACACCTCGCCATCAGTGCTGCGAACAAGTGTGTAGTGGTTGCCATCGGGACTGTGATAGATTCCCTCGTAGAGCATACGCACGGTCTGCGCCCATTCGCAAGCGATGCCGTAAGGCAACGTCTCGTGACTGCGATGCGGATATTCAATATCCTCGGCAACGCTGAACAGGAACCGCTGGTTCAAACCATTGGTCATAAAGAGTTCGCTGCCGAAGGTGGAGCGGAGCATACCTGTCTGTAAGTCGCCGATGATGTTGAAGAACGGGTCTTTGATAAGCATCGTAAAACCGTTCTTGCGGTCAACCTTGATATCCTCGCAGTCAAATAGCCGTAGCAACTTGGATATCTTCAGTTCGGGATAGATACCAATCGCGCCACGTTTGTTGCCCCGCTTGGCAACTGACTGATTTTGCGGCTCGTTGGTATCGTTGTTCATGAACAGTATTTCGCTGCGACGTTCATCGGTGCAGTCGTCAAGGACGATTGCCGGACATTTCGGCTCATCAGCACGGTCTTTGGCTGGGATTGCTTTCCAATCGTCATACTCACGCTTATACTCCGCGTAGAGTTCTTCATCAATGCGGCGAAGCGGTTGCGTAACGAGTTTCATCGGGTACGACTTGTTGCTGCCGCTCCGCGCCACCGACACAAACCACAGCACTAACGGATTCTTGTAGATACCTTCGTTGACTACCACCTTCTTGCCAATAGCGGTAGATGCGGTAGCGAGCACGGCTGTAGTCACAAACTCCCGTGGGCAATGGTAGATGTTGCACACTGCGTTGATGTAGTTCTGTATCGAAGCCGGAAGTCCGTCGATGGGGAGTTCGGGCCGCTGCTTGTTGAGCGACAGCGACCCTTTGGGCTTAATCGTTATTTTCTCGTCCATTGCTTCTTCTCTTTTCGTTGTTCGATAATAGCTTCAACATCGGCACGACGATAGCGGCGTTTGCCTCCGATTTCAATCTTGGGCAAGGTGTCATTCAGGTTCCAACGGTAGAGCGTCATCTTTGACACTTTCAGCATGTCCGCCACTTCCTCAATGGTGAGCAGTTCTTTGGAAAGGTTGGCACGCTCTATCTGCAACCGAGCCACATCGGTAGCGGATTCGATAAGGCGGTGTGCGAAGTCGCAGAGATCGCCGGCTGAGATTTGGAGAATGGCGTTAGGCATCGCAGCCGCCAATTCAGCAATGTTGATAATTGAGTTTTGTGTACTCATGTGTATTTGTGCCCTCACGCAATAACGGTGCTCTCGCGTCGCTTCGGGCCGTGGCATCCAAAAGCTCCGGCTCTCGGTCATTGAGCAATGCCAGTCCATCGCCATCGGATGCACTGCAAAGTTATCTCACGAGATGTCGTTTCTAAAAGACACGTATATAGCTTGGAGGTAATTATATGTAATACATTGATAATTAGTATATGTTAAAAGTAATTCAACGCATAACAATAACACTGAGTTTCACGTTATGTAAGTATGAAAAGTTTACACTCATACATTACCTCCGAACTTGGCTTGAAAATGTCTTTCCCAAAGAAGGCATCAGACAATCTTATTCAGGCCCAAAATTCTACCTTTGCCAAAAACTATAAGTTTTACGAGATTTCCATTTCTGGCATATCTGTTATAGTCGCTCAACGGATAAATGGAGATAAATTCAACG
>SFVH01000086.1 GCA_004561555.1 bacterium | reverse complement strand
ACCGTAGGCAACTCATAGCCGGCGTGGGCGGCATTAATAGCGGCAAATTGCTCGGCGGTGAAGTCGTAGCCGATATACACACTTCGCAAGTCGTTCAAATAGGTGGAATTGTTGATAAGGTAGTCGTAGACTGCCGTCAAAAATTCTTCTTCAAAATTTGCAGGATAGTAGTCGTTAAACTTCTTTTGGTCCCAGTCCTTTATGTTCGACCATTTCACCGATTTCAATGTTTGCGACACGGGGAAAGAGTTGTCGAGCTGCCATTCGGTGCCGTTCCATTTGGCAAGCGAATGAGGATAGGTGGCGGTGAGCGATGTGCGCACGGTATCGACCACATTCACAGTCTGCGAATATTTCAAGCTACTGGTGAGTGCTCCCAACGTCACTGTTGCCGTTTCGTTGTTAACCACAGTTTCCCAAATTTCAGCATGGTCGGGAGTGTGGTCCTTGTCGGTATAATATTTACCCGAAAATTCAATATTGTCGCCGGCATCAACTACGGTGCTACTGATTGACCAATAGACCGTGGGTACCGGTTGTCCTACTTCCATAATGTCGGAAAACGGGTCGTTTACCTCGCAGGAAGTGAAGGCAATCAATGCAAATGCGGCAACTCCTAATTTATATTTCAATTTCATAACTTAAAAATTTCTGATTTATACGTTATTCTGCTGTCAATGAAGTGCGCACGCCCTTAGGTTGCGACCAAATCATCGGTTCACGAAGCCACTTATAGTTTTTGTAAGCGCCGAGGCGTTCGAGTTCGGTACGGTTATACTTTTCTTCAGTTTCAGGGTCGTAGTTGATGCGTTGAATCCAAGTGTTTTCCTTTTCCGTTTCACTCAAGCCGTCAATCCAATACGGTGCATAAAGGTTGTAGGGGCGACGGAGAGTAGGATAAACGATTTCCTTGTTGTCACCGATGCCGTAGTTGTTACGTTTGTTGCTGTAGTGGTAACGACGCATATCGGTCCATTGTTCGGTTTGCATATACATTGCCACATACTTCATTTGCATCAAGTCGCTCAACGAGAATTCCGACGGGTTGAAATACCAGTGGTGGTTACCCTTGGTAGCCGGGTCGGTAACACCCATTACGCGGTTAGGATACTTCTTGCCATCGGGCTTGAATTCGGGCATTGCCTCGTTGTCGAGGAATGCGGTTACCCAAGCGTTCCAATACACTTCGGAGAGAGTAAACACCCCTTCTTCTTTATCGTTAGCATCGATTTTGGTGTAGCCGTCGGCAATCATTTGACCGGGATACATCACCTCGGGATACTTCTTTTGGAAGGCTTCCAAGTGGCGTTGGATGTTAGCGCGAGTGGCTTCTTTAGCAAGACGGCAAGCTTCCGACTTTTGGTTCATCCAATACATTGCCTCTGCTTGAATGAAGTAGAGCTCTTCCATTGTGAATAGAGGGATATAAGCATCTAAACTGCCTGCATATGCGCCGGCATAGAGATTGGGATAGTTTTGAGCGATAAAGCTGGTGTTAGGCACACCGATGTTGTTTTCCAACCAACGCAACTTGATGGTTTCGGTTTTCCTCGCTCCACGGTGAGTTTTCTTGTTGCACACCGCCATCGAAGTTGTAGCGCGGCTCACAACCGAAGAATGTACCGTAGGTAGCATCTTGATGCCATACGTCGATAGCCTTTTGTGCAGCATCATAGATGGCTTGACAAGTAGCAGCCGAAGTATCGACATTAGGGATGTTGCGGAGCAAGATACGAGCTTTCAACGCATAAACCAAGCCTTTCCACTTGTTGAGGTCACCGTGATAAATGCGGTCAAGTTTTGAGATGTTTTGGTTGCCCGGAGCTTGCGTGAATGCAGGGTCGTCGAAGTCTTTGATGAGCTGGTCGGCTTCGTCGAGCATCCATGCATAGATGCTTGCTTGAGTGTCGTAGGTAGGAGGGTTGACCACGTAAGCGTTGCTACGAGGGATGTCGCCAAAGAGGTCGGTAGTGAGCTGAGTCGACATCAAACGAATGGTGCGAGCAATGAGCACATAGTTGGGCGAGCCGGCTTCTTCAGCATTTTCGATAAGGTTTTTTACGTTAAAACCGATATCGAAGTAGTGACGACGCCATTGCGGGTGACGATTCATTGTCAGAAATTCCCAACCGTTCTTATAACCCCAGGAGCTGGTTTGTGATTTGCCGGTAGTAGTGAGACATTGCGACAAATAGATGTAGTATTCCGTGTGGTCATACTGCGTGTGGGCAGCGTAGAAAATCACCGTTGGCAACCCGGCTTCAGCAGTGATTCCGGCTGCCTTGTCGGGGTTTTCGTTATCATCAAGGATGTCGGAACAGCCGGTGCTCAACACACCCACCAAAAGCGACATTGCCAATAATTTCAGTTTATTCATATCTATTCTTATTTTTAATTAGAATGAAGCGGAAAGTGAGAAGTTGAAGCTGCGTGCTGTAGGCACATTGTAGCTGTCGATACCTGCAGAACCTGTACCACCGCCTGTGCCTGCAAGGATTTGCGGGTCGGTGCCGGTGTATTTGGTGAGCAAGAACAAGTTGCGTCCGGTGGCAGACACTTTCAAGCCCTTAATCGGGCAAGTCTTCTTCAAGAAGCGAGTGAAGTCGTAAGCCACGGTGACATAGCTCAAGCGAATGTATGAGCCGTCTTCGATGAAGTTTGACGAAACAGCGTTGTAGTAGTTACCGATAAAGTTGCTGTCCAAAATCACCGGTGTGGTATTGGGAGCATAGCTACCATCGGCTTGTTTCACCACACCCTTGATGAGTACTTCGTGGTTGCGATATTTGGTGAGCAAGTTTTCCATGCCGCTGGAGTTGAGCGAGCGACGAGTCACATTGACTACATCACCACCGCAACGACCGTCAATCAAGAAGCTTACGCTTAAGTTTTTCCAAGAGAAGCTTGAACCCAAGCCGAGAAGAAAGTCCGGCTCACGATTACCGATGAGGTGGTTTTTCACCGAGCTGATTACGGGATAACCGTTTTCGTCGCAAATGATTTGACCGTCTTCAGTGCGCTCATAGTCCTTACCGGAGATACCGGTGGTAGAGCCGTTAAG
>SFVH01000085.1 GCA_004561555.1 bacterium | reverse complement strand
CACAAAAATCCTGTTTTTAAAAATTATTTCCAAAACTTCGCACACGTTTATACCAAGAAATGTTGCAAAAACCAAAACTTTGCATTATCTTTGCACTCGCTAAAGGCTAATTCAGCCACAGCAGGTCCTATAGCTCAGTTGGTTAGAGCATCTGACTCATAATCAGGGGGTCCTTGGTTCAAGCCCAAGTGGGACCACAACAAAAATCGCTAAGTAGTTGAAACCTCAACACTTAGCGATTTTTATTTTGCAAATCGCCCGAATTTTCCCCGACTTATTTTGGGACTGTAATAAAATTATATTTTACTAAGTAGAGCCTAAATAGAGTTGTTAATCTGGGTTCGTGGAGAATTGCCCACCATTTTCGTATTCAGAGCTGCCTTTGCGGCGACACCTTTCCTGTTGTTGTGATTGGTAAAGCGGAAAGTGTGGCCGTTGCCGTGCAGTCACACATTGTCGCAGCCGTGGCTTTGTAGTCGAGTATCGCTTTTCGTGGAACGGTCATATTCTCGGCTACGTTTCCCTCGCTGACCGCTTCGCCGCTCTCCTTTGTGGCAGTCCTAACTCGTTCTTCTTGCCCATTTGTGCTGACGAGGAAGATCCGGAACTGATGTTCCAGGACTACGAGGCGTTCCCCAAGAAATGGTACGACGAATCGAGCTTCGACGAGGACAGCTTCGAGGCTGTAAGAGAATACTGCGACTTGTGCGACAAGTATTCGACGGACGCTGTGGACGCTTTCATCGAATGGGACTGCGAAAAACTCGAACACTTCGAGGACTGCTACGTCGGTGAGTACGACAGTGAGGAAGACTTCGCACGAGAAATCGTAAACGACTGCTATGACCTCGAAAAGCTGATGGGGCATCTCTCGGATTACTTCGACTACGACGCTTACGCCCGCGACTTGTTCATGTATGACTACTATTACGACAACGGCTTCGTTTTCCGCCACTATTAACAGTGCCAATCACAACGAAAGGGTCGCCGAAAGGCGGCTCTTTCAGTTGGAAAGTGCTAATACAAATCTGATGAAATACTAATAATCAAATTCATCGTATTGTCGTTTAGCTTTAAAAGTTATCACTTGACCTGTCTTCGCCAAGACCTCTCTATCCACGATGCTATTTTGCGGAAATTTTTCTGCTATTTCGGGCAAAAGCCAACTATTGTTCCATAGTGTAACCGGCTGATTTGCGACTACTTTACAAAGGGGCATATTATACACCTCGGATACCGACCAATCGTCAGTAGTGTGAGTGATGTTTTGCAGCCAAACTTGTAAAAATGCCGAATTGGGGACCCGAATTAGTTTTTCGTATATACGATCTATGATTTCTTTTTTCTTGCAAGCATCTTCTTCCCGCATATCTGCCAACATCTGGCTGGCTATCTTTAAGGCATTGTTTGCCACGCGCAGGTTCTTGGCAGCAATCTCAACAGCGATTGCCACCATAGTGGAGATATTTTCCCAAAGATGTCCTTTCCTCTCGATAGTTTCTTTTGTGGTTGACGCTTCTCTTGTCTCAAGATCAATGCACTCAATTTCTTTTGTAATGCTTTTAACGGACAATTGCGTCTCAACCCGTTTACTAAATTCTTCAAGTTGCCGCACAAGTTGTCCTGTTCTGGGCACCCCAAAAGCGACTTAAGTCAGTTAAAATCAACTGTTTAAGTCGCTTTTATTTTGTTCTGCAGGCATATTGCAGGCAAAATTTCAATATTCCGCGTAACTTTTGCCTGCATCGTTTATTTCGGCGCATTTCAATATAATTCGGGGTCATAAATTTGTCACCTTACTCTTTCGGCTTAGTTGAATTGGATCTCATTCTGCGATGTGTGGAAAAGGCGCGCGTGATTGACCCCTTTGGGCAATATAAGATTGACCCCATTGGGGTAAAATAAAAATGACCCCAGTCGAAGCATCGGCAGGGGAATTTTTTTGTAGTTTTGGAGACCCAAGTCCTGGCACGGCGGGGGTCTATCTCGTCGGCTATAAAGACAAGCGACCGCAACGAGCCTGTGATCAACGAGGAGTTCGCGGCCTTCGCCGAATATTACGGATGCGCCGTATATCCTGCCCGGGT
>SFVH01000040.1 GCA_004561555.1 bacterium | reverse complement strand
ACAGGCGGGATGATGCGAGCTTTGTCGTCGGCACCCGAAGCACGCATATTGGTGAGTTTCTTCGATTTAGTTACGTTGACCACAATGTCGTTGTCTTTAGCATTTTCGCCCACCACCTGTCCGGCATACACCTCTTCTTGTGGGAAGATAAAGAAGCGACCGCGGTCTTGGAGCTTGTCAATAGCATATGCAAATGCAGTGCCGCCTTCCATCGCTATCAGAGAGCCGTTGGTGCGTCGCTCGATGTCGCCTTTCCAGGGTTGATATTCAAGAAATTGATGGCTCATAATTGCTTCGCCGGCTGAGGCTGTTAGCACATTGGTGCGTAAGCCGATGATGCCTCGCGAGGGGATATGAAATTCCATTTGGATGCGGTCGTTTTGTGTGTTCATCGACACCAATTCGCCACGACGGCGTGTGACCATATCAATGATTTTGCTTGAATATTCTTCGGGGACGTTGACGGTCATTAATTCCACAGGTTCACATTTTTGTCCGTCAATCTCTTTGACGATTACCTGAGGCTGTCCCACTTGAAGTTCGTAGCCTTCGCGACGCATAGTTTCGATGAGCACAGACAAGTGGAGCACTCCGCGACCATACACTGTCCATACATCTTCATTGGGGTCTTTTTTCACTCGCAGCGCAAGGTTCTTGTCGAGTTCGCGCTCAAGGCGTTCGGCAATATGGCGCGAAGTGACATATTTGCCGTCTTTTCCGAAAAACGGAGAGTCGTTGATGGTAAAGACCATCGACATCGTAGGCTCGTCGATGGCAATGCGTTGCAGTGGCTCGGGATTGTTGGGGTCGGTGACGGTGTCGCCGATTTCGAAACCCTCGATGCCCACGAGCGCACAGATGTCGCCCGACTTCACGCTTTCCACTTTCTTTCTGCCCATACCTTCAAAGGTGTGCAACTCCTTGATGCGTTGTTTCACCACAGTGCCGTCTTTTTTGCACAGCCCTATTTCCATACCTTCGCGCAATTCGCCGCGGTGCACGCGTCCTATTGCGATACGACCCACATATGATGAATAGTCGAGGGAGGTGATGAGCATTTGCGGCGTGCCTTCGAGCACTTGCGGCTCGGGGATGTATTTGATGATTGCGTCAAGGAGCGGGATGATATTGTCGGTGGGCTTCTGCCAATCTTCGCTCATCCAGCCTTGTTTTGCAGAGCCGTAGATGGTGGGAAAATCGAGCTGTTCTTCGGTGGCATCAAGGTTAAACATAAGGTCAAACACCATCTCGTTGACCTCTTCAGGGCGGCAGTTGGGCTTGTCAACTTTATTTATTACCACCACCGGCTTCAGTCCCATTTGTATGGCTTTTTGGAGCACGAAGCGAGTTTGTGGCATCGGTCCTTCAAATGCGTCGACAAGAAGTAAGCATCCGTCAGCCATGTTGAGCACACGTTCCACTTCTCCACCGAAGTCGGAGTGTCCCGGAGTGTCGATAATGTTGATTTTATAGCCGTTATAGTTGATTGATACGTTTTTGGAGAGGATTGTGATGCCTCGTTCGCGTTCGAGGTCATTGTTGTCGAGCATCAATTCTCCTGTGCTTTGATTGTCGCGGAAAAGGTGGCCTGCCATTAGCATTTTATCCACCAATGTTGTTTTGCCATGGTCCACGTGGGCTATGATGGCAATGTTTCTAATTTTCTGCATAAAAATTATACCTATATTTTGGGTGCAAAATTACTGATTTTTTTGCTTACTATAGCATATATTTATCCTACATTTTCATTTTTATGCTAAAAAAAGCACCGGGAATAAAAATCCTCGGTGCTTGATAATTATGTTCGGATTATTCTGTCGGCTTGAGCCATCGGTCAAACCATTTGAAAAATTCGTTTTGCCAAAGAAGTGCATTTTGCGGACGGAGTATCCAGTGGTTTTCGTTGGGATAGACAAGCATACGCGCCGGAATGCCTCGGAGCTTGGCGGCATTGAATGCCATCATGCCTTGAGATGCAAGGATGCGGTAGTCTTTTTCGCCCACAGATATCATTATCGGAGAGGTCCATTGGTCGATAAACTTGTGGGGTGAGTTAGCGAAGGTGCGTTGAGCCACTTCGTTTTCTTTTTCCCAATATGCGCCGCCCATATCCCAGTTGGCAAACCACATTTCTTCGGTTTCAAGATATTGACTTTCCATGTTGAAGATGCCGGCGTGGGCAAAGAGTGCGGCAAATCGTCCTTCGTGGTGTCCGGCAAGCCAATACACCGAGAAGCCGCCGTAGCTGGCACCGGTAGCGCCGATGTGGTCGGCATCAACATATGGACGCTGTTTCACATAGTCAACGGCAGAGAAGTAGTCTTGCATATTCTGTCCGCCATAGTCGCCCGATATTTGTGCATTCCATTCGGTGCCGAAGCCCGGGAGCCCGCGACGGTTGGGGGCAATGACGATATATCCTTGTGATGCCATCAAGCGAAGGTTCCAGCGATAGCTCCAAAATTGGCTCACTGCTTGTTGCGGTCCGCCTTGGCAGTAAAGGATGGCAGGATACTTTTTTGTGGGGTCAAAATTGGGAGGAAGCACCACCCAGGTGAGCATCTCCTGGTTGTCGGTGGTGGGTACCATCACTTTTTCTACTGTCACCGGCGAAAGTTGAGAGAGAAGGTTGTCGTTGACGTGTGACAGTTGAGTCTCTCCCTTCTTGTCTACTATAAATATCTCGTTGGGATATTCCAATGAGTGGCGTAAGGCGACGATTTTGCCATCTGCCAAAGGACGCAAAGCCACATAGTCGGCGATAGCTTGAGTGAGTGGCGTGACTTTGCTGTTTTTTACATTGATGGAGAAGATTGGCGATGGTCCGTGATAGGGTGCGATAAAATAGAGTTCTTTGCCGTCGGCGGCCCATGCTATTTCGTTGACGGTGTAGTCCCATTCTTCGGTGAGGTCGGTCATTTCTCGCGATTTCATATCCATCACGAAGATGCGGTTTTTGTCGCTTTCATATCCGTCGTGTTCCATTGATAGCCATGCCAGCTTGTCGCCTTTTGGAGAGAAGACGGGATTGGTGTCGTAGCCCATCATACAATCTGTAAGGATTTCGGTTTCGCCGGTGGTGAGGTCATAAAGATAGATATCGGAATTGGTGGAGAGGCTGTAGTCGATACCTTCTTTTTTCCTTGATGAATAGGCTATCATCTTGGAGTCGGGGGTCCATGCAAACGATTCCACTCCGCCAAACGGCTTCATCGGGCATTCATATGGCTCGCCCTCCATGATGTCTTTGAGCTGTCCGATGCCCTCTGCCGTTACATCGGCGATAAAAGGATGGGGAATTTCAGTGACCCATTCATCCCAGTGCTTATACATCAAGTCGTCGACGATATGGGCGTCGGCTTTGTCAAGGTTGGGATATTCGTCGGTCACGCGTTTGCCGTACTTAATGTTTTTGATGATTAAGATTTTTGTTTCGTCGGGTGAAAACAAGAAGCCGTCTACTCCGCCTTCCACTTTCGTAAATTGTTTGCGGTCGCTACCATCAGGATTGATGGTAAACACTTGCATCCCATCTTCGGGAGAGGTGGAAAGAAATGCTATTTTCTTGCCACCGTTAATCCATACTGCACCGATTTCGGGGGCTGAGGTTTCGGTGATGCGCACGGCGTTGGAGCCGTCGATGCCCATTGTCCATAACTCCTTGTTGCCCTTATCCGCTTCAAGGCTGATAAATTCCACGTTGTAGAGCACTGTCTTTCCGTCGGGCGACAATTGCGGGTCGGTCACACGGCCGAACGCTTCCATAAGGTCGGGTGTGAATTTGCCGTCGACCACTTTAAAATCCGGACGACTGATGATGTGGTCATTGTCGGATGAAGCCGCCAAGGGGGTTGACATAGCGAGCAGTGATGCTGCCATAATTGATAATTTTAAATGTTTAAGCATAACTAACGGTTATTTATTATTACGTTTTTTGTTGTCTTTGTTGGGCGCACGGCGCGGTGCATTATACACTAATGTCGAGATTAAGTCGCTACGGTGTAGTCGCATGAGAGAGCGCCGGATGTCGTCGGCATATTCCGGTTTATACCAAAAGAAGTATTTACGTTGTGCCTCCTTTTGCTGTGGTGTCCGGGCTGTTGCCACCGGCTGAAGGGTGTAGGGGTGAAGTCCGGTATAGTATATCTCCGATGCCACAGTCATTGGGGTAGGGGTGAAATCTTGCACTTGCTCCAAATGAAAATTTAGTTGCTTGGTGATTACTGCCAATTCCGCCATGTCTTCTTCCGTACATCCGGGGTGAGATGAGATGAAATAGGGGATGAGTTGTTGGCGCAAGCCGTGGCGGCGGTTGATGTCGTCAAACAGGCGGCTAAATCTGCGAAATAGCTCAAACGATGGTTTGCGCATATAGTTGAGCACAATGTCGGAGGTGTGTTCGGGTGCCACTTTCAGCCGCCCGGAGACGTGGTCGGTAATCAGTTCTTCAAGATAGCGACGGTTAGCGCTATTGACCTCGTTATTTTTGTTGTGGGCAAATGCCAAGTCGTAGCGCACACCGCTGCCGATAAACGATTTTTTTATGGCTTTGCGGCTATCTACGGCATGATAGATGTCGAGTAGACGGCTATGGTCGTTGTTGAGGTTGGGGCATGGTTGAGGATGCAGACACGATGGGCGTAGGCACTTGCGGCATGCTTCGAGGTTGTGTCCGCGCATAGCGTACATATTAGCTGAGGGTCCACCGAGGTCGGAGATATACCCTTTGAAGTCGGGCATCTTTTCTATCTCTGCCACTTCGCGAAGGATGGATGATTTGCTGCGGGAGGCGATATGTTTGCCTTGGTGGGCGGAGATGGTGCAGAAGGCGCACCCTCCAAAACAGCCACGATGCAAACACACCGAGTGGCGTATCATTTCGTAGGCGGGGATGTGCTTGTCGCCGTAGCGTGGGTGGGGTAAGCGTGTGTAGGGAAGGTCGAATGAGCGGTCGATTTCTGCTTCGCTCATCGGAGGGTACATTGCGTTGGCTTTGATATACCACTTCCCGGTGGCTTGCCAAAGGGTGGTCCCTTGCCATTTGTTCGACTCCACTTCAATGTGCTTAAAATTTTCGGCTTGACATCGTTTCGACTTTATACATTCTTCATAGGAATGGAGCACAATGTCGTTGCCTGAAGGAACTGATGTTATTGGCATCTTTACCACGGTCTGCGGCACATCGGTGATGTCGCTGATTTTCTCGCCTGATGCCAAGCGTCGGCACAGCTCAATCATTGTGCGTTCGCCCATTCCGTAGACTATCATGTCGGCTGTGCAATCGGCAAGTATCGACGGACGCAATTTATCAGCCCAATAGTCGTAGTGGGAAAAGCGGCGCAACGATGCCTCAATGCCTCCCGCAATGATTGGTGTGTCGGGAAACAGTTGTCGCAAGATGCGTGAATACACGATGGTGGGGTAGTCAGGGCGTGCGCCATGACGACCGTTGGGGGTATAGGCATCATCGCTGCGGCGGCGACGCGCGGCGGTGTAGTGATTCACCATCGAATCCATCGCTCCGGCTGAAATGCCGAAACACAGTCGAGGTGCTCCCAGCTTTTTGAAATCGCGCAAGTCGTCCTGCCAGTTGGGTTGCGGCACTATCGCCACTCTGTAGCCTTCAGCTTCGAGCACTCTTCCTATGACGGCGGCTCCCATTGACGGGTGGTCGATATAGGCATCGCCCGAAAACAAGATTACGTCGAGGTAATCCCACCCGAGGCGTTCCAGCTCCTTCTTGGTAGTGGGTAGCCAGCGGCGAATAGTTGATGATGCCTGATGTGACTTATTATTCATTAAGCATTTCCTCCAATTTTATCATTTCATCGCGTAGCTGTGCGGCGGTGAGAAAGTCCATAGCCTTTGCCGCTTCCACCATATCATTTTTCGTCTTGTCGATGGCGCGGCGCAACTCGTCTTTGCTCATATATTTCACTACCGGGTCGGCAGCCACAGTGTTGAGGCTTTCGACTTCGAGATATGACTTTTTAGCGGTAGGCTTTTCTTTCTTTTTGGTGTTGGTCTTTTTCTCTTGTCCGATGATAGCAGTGCGCTTTTTGACGATAGCTTGCGGCACGATGCCATGTGTTTCGTTATATTTCAGCTGAATAGAGCGGCGACGCTCAGTTTCGTCGATTGTCTGTCGCATTGAGTCGGTGATTTTGTCGGCATACATAATAACCGTGCCGTTGAGGTGGCGTGCGGCGCGCCCTACGGTCTGTGTGAGCGACCGGTGCGACCGCAAAAAGCCCTCTTTGTCGGCATCAATGATTGCCACCAGCGACACTTCCGGCAAGTCGAGCCCTTCGCGAAGAAGGTTGACGCCAATGAGCACATCTATTTCGCCGGAGCGTAGGTTGTCGATTATCTGTATGCGGTCCATCGTTTCTACATCGGAATGGATGTAGGTGCAGTTGATGTCTAATTTTGTGAGGTAGGATGCCAATTCTTCTGCCATTCGCTTGGTGAGGGTGGTGACCAACACTCGCTCTTGGCGCTCGATGCGAAGGCGTATTTCTTCAAGAAGGTCGTCGATTTGTCCTTTCGACGGACGAACCAATATTTTCGGGTCGAGCAAGCCGGTGGGCCGTATGAGCTGTTCCACCACCACACCCTCCGATTTTGCCAGCTCATAGTCGGCAGGGGTGGCACTAACATATATCGTTTGCCCGGTGGCTTGCTCAAATTCGTCAAACTTTAGCGGGCGGTTGTCCATAGCTGCCGGCAGTCGGAAGCCGTAGTCCACAAGGTTGATTTTTCTTGCCACATCACCGCCATACATCGCACGAATTTGTGGTATGGTGACATGACTCTCGTCGATAATAGTGAGAAAATCTTCGGGGAAATAATCCAAGAGGCAGAACGGGCGCATCCCCGGTTGGCGACCGTCGAAATATCGCGAATAGTTCTCGATGCCGGAGCAGTAGCCCACCTCGCGCATCATCTCCAAATCGTAGGTCACCCGCTCATAGAGGCGGTTGGCTTCGGTGAGTCGCCCTTCGTTGCGAAACATTTCCACCTGCTTACATAAATCTTCTTCAATAAGGGTGGTTGCCGCTGCCGTTTGCTCTTTTGTGGTGCAGAAGATGTTGGCAGGGAAAATTTTGTAGCCTTCCAGTTGCTCTTCCACTTGCATCGTTGAGGGGTTAATCATTTCAATCGACTCTATCTCGTCGCCCCAGAAGATGATACGGATAATTATTTCTTCATAAGCAATATAAAGGTCGATAGTGTCGCCCTTTACGCGAAATTGTCCGCGACCGAGCTCCGTCTCGTTGCGTGAATAGAGCGAATCTACCAAGCTGCGCAAAAACACATTGCGTGCTATTTTCTGTCCCACTTTGATTTCCACCACATTTTTGTCGAAGTCGGCAGGATTGCCGATGCCGTAGATACACGACACTGACGACACCACAATCACATCTCTGCGCCCGGAGAGCAACGCCGTAGTGGCTGCCAGCCGCAAACGGTCGATTTCGTCGTTGACCATCAGGTCTTTCTCTATATATAGGTCGGTGGTAGGGATGTATGCTTCCGGTTGATAGTAGTCGTAGTAGGACACGAAATAATGCACCGCATTATTGGGAAAAAATTGTTTGAACTCCGAATATAGTTGGGCGGCAAGCGTTTTGTTGTGCGAGAGCACAAGCGTCGGGCGATTGCTGCGTGCGATGACATTTGCCATCGTAAAGGTTTTTCCCGAGCCGGTGACTCCGAGAAGTGTCTGGCATGACACTCCTTCATCAACCCCCTCGCAGAGTTGGTCGATGGCTTGTGGCTGGTCGCCGGTGGGCTGATAGTCGGATTTCAGAATAAAGTCCATGGGATGATGGAGTTATTGGTGGTTTGTCTTTATGCGGTTCAGTGTGAGTACCTCTCGCCCGTGTTTGTCGAGGAGTATCACGGTGTTTTTGTCATTTTCGCGCTTAATCGTTTCCACCTCTTCGAGTGCCACCAAAAGGTCGCGCTCGGTGGCTTCTTCCACTTCGTTGCAACGTGCGCGGGTGGAGGTGATGCTGTGAAATTGCACAAACCAATCTTTCTTTCTGTCAAGACCCACCTTACCGTTGAAGATGTTGCAAGCCGCCTTGCCGTGGATTTGTAGCATCGGTATATCTATAACAAGCTCCATCCCTTTGATTGAGGGTGTCTCGCTATAAATCTTTGACACTTCCCACACTCCGGAGATAACATCTGCATTATGTCGTTTTGCTGTCAACACCGTATGTCCGCGACTGTCGAGTAGTTTGAGATGTGAGATGCCGTTGCTGCCGTTGGTGATGACATATGAGCGAGCATTGTCTAATGCCTCAATAATATCGTTTTCTTCTCTGATATTGTTTGAATAGCGTTTGGTAGCAGCTATCTCGGTGACGGCTATCTCCTTGTTTGCTCCGGCAAGAAAATTGGCATTGATAATGTTTTCACCCAAAGAGCCGTAAATGCGACTGTCGGCTTCGCAGAATTGCAAGTATGGGGCATTTTCGCGGAGGTTGATATTATGATTGCATGCCGATTGCACTATCCACTCGCCGAAAAGGCTTGTAGCAAAGGCACTCGTCGAGACAAGCAATGCTGTGACGGCTATAAATATTTTAAAAATTACTTTTTTCATTTGCTGTGTAGTTTATGGTTATTCATCCACCCAATGTTTGCGTGTCGGATATTTCACCGGGCGCAAGAGCAGACGTAATGAGTTGGTATAGAAGATATATGCCCAAATCCAATTGATGAGCACATTCACCTTGTTGCGCATCCCCAAGATGGAAATCAGATGGATAAACATCCACGTTATCCATGCCGGTCGCCCATACATATATCCGAACTTCAAGTCGCATACGGCGCGATTGCGTCCCACCGTAGCCATCGACCCCTTGTCTACATATGTAAAGGGAGCGGTGATGCCTTTGTTAAGCACATTGGCAAGGTGGCAGGCTTGCTGGATTGCCACTTGTGCCACTTGCGGATAGCCTTGTGGATGGCTGTCATCGCCGAGAAAGGCTATGTCGCCCAATGCATAGAGATTGTCGTAGCCTTTGATTTTGCATTGGCTGTCGATGATATATCGGTTGCCGCGAGTGATGCTCTCTTTGTTGATGCCTTTGATGACGTTGCCGGTCACTCCGGCTGTCCATATCAATGTCTCACAATAGATTTCTTCGCCGGAGGAGAGCTTCACGACATTGTCTTCATACGAACTCATAAAGCAATTCAGACGGGTCTCTATCATTAGATGGCCAAGATACACCTTCGCATCGCGAGATGCTCGCTCGCTCATTGTGCGTAGGAAGCGGTCGGTGCCTTCCACCAAGATTACCCTCACATCATCGGGCGAAATCTCCGGATATTCTTTCTTCAAAATGTAGCGTTTCATCTCGCCTAATGCACCGGCAATTTCCACACCGGTAGGGCCGCCACCCACCACTACAAAACTAAGAAGTTGGCGACGTCGCTTCTCGTCGGTCGTGACGCAAGCGCGCTCCAAGCGGTCGAGGATTTCGTTACGCAAGCGGATTGCCTCGGCTGTCGACTTCAGTGTATGTACTTTCTCTATAAGCTCCGGATTGTTAAAAAAATTGTTGGTAGTGCCGGAGGCTATTACGAGTTTATCATAGGGGATGTTTTCAAATTGTGTGGTCACCACTTGTTGCGCCGTGTCTATCGACAGTACCTTCCCTAAATGGAAGTTTGCCGCCTTCATACGCCGCATTTCCCGCCGAAAAGGAAACGAGATGCTGCCGGGCTCCAAACCCGAAGAGGCTATCTGATAAAATAGGGGCGGAAAACTGTGAAAATTATTTTTGTCAATGATGGTAGTACGATATTTATTTTTGTCTAATCGCTTGGCGAGATTGATGCCTGCAAAGCCGCCACCGATAATCACTATATGTTCTTGTGCTGCCATAATGTTTTGATTTCTTTTTTACCTATATTATGCAAAGATACGGATTATACGGCGAAAATCGTCAAATAAAACTCTTAAATATTTGAAACCGACAAGGGTAAATCTTCTTATATTGATAATTATCACTACTTTTGTAAAAAAATAGTAGATGAAAAGATTGTCGATAATATTTTTGGCGGTTTGGGCGCTCGTAGCCGCAGTGGCTGCACAGTCTCCCGCAGTGAGCCTGCTCACCTGTTCGCCCGGGAGCGAAGTGTACGAGATTTACGGCCATACGGCTATCCGCGTAGTTGATGCGCGAGGCATTGATGTGGTGTATAACTTCGGAATGTTTTCTTTCGATGAGCCGGGATTTGTATATCGTTTCGTGAAGGGCGAAACCGACTATTTCGTGGCTTGCTATCCCACCGCTTATTTCTTGCCGCAATATGCTCAACGCCATTCGCAAGTGAAGGAGCAGAGGCTTAATCTTCATCCGAAGGAAGTGACTGCATTGGTTGCTACCCTCGACAGCCTTTGCCTTCCCGAAAACCGCACTTATCGCTACAATTATGTGCTGAATAATTGTGCCACACGTCCTCGCGATTTGATTGAGAAGGCTGTCGGCGGAGTCGCTTATGCGGAGTCTGTTTGCTCCCGAGCTGCTACGTGAGGCAATGGCTGATGCCCGGCGTGCCGACGGAGAGCCGGTGGTCGTGGAGGAGAGCATCCTTGTTGACGGCGACGACGGTGTTGCCGGTGACGACGGTGGGGTTTTTTTCACCCCTATGGTTGTGTTTGGCGCTCTTTTGGTGTTCACAATATTTATTTCTTACCGCGATGTGAGAAGAAAACGCGCCTTACGACTGTTTGACTCGCTGCTGTTTCTTGCACTTGGATTGACCGGTTGTTTGGTGTTTTTCCTGGTATTTTTTTCGCAGCACGAAGCCACCTCTCCTAATTGGCACATATTGTGGGTTAATCCTCTGTGTTTCATTGGTGCTGTGGCTTGTTGGATAAATTCTGCTAAAAAGTGGATTTATTGCTACCATTTTATTAACTTTGCAATCATTTTCATTTTGTTGGCATCGTGGTGGGCGATACCGCAGAAGGCTAACGTGGCTGTTTTACCATTAGTGCTGTCGGTGTTACTGCGTTCAGCCACAAATGTTTATGTGGGTAAGAAATGCGTAAAAGGAAACAAATAAACAGATTGGTAGCGTCGATGTTGTGCTCGTTGGTGGCAATGTCGGCGTTGTCGCAGTCGTCGGTGTCTCCGCGTCCGCGATTAGTGGTGGGCATAACCATCGACCAGTTGAGAAGCGACTATTTGGAGCTTTTGCAAGAGCATTTCTCCACCGGGGGATTTAAGCGATTGATGCAGCATGGCGCTTATTTTGAGAATGTTAAGATGGACATTGCGCGACCCGACGGCATCAACTCCATTGCGCTTATATATACCGGTGCTTATCCCAATGTCAATGGCATCACTGCCGCAACTACATTCAACGAGGAGTCGGGAAGGTCGCTCCGTACTCTTAATGACCCCAAATATATCGGAAATGCTACCGACGAGACGCTCTCGCCAATGGCGTTGAGGGTGAGTACTCTCAGCGATGAGGTGAAGATGGATGGTGCAGGGATGGGTGACGTCTATGCCATTGCGCCCGATGCTCAGCAGGCGATAATTCTTGCCGGCCATGCTGCGAACGGAGCCTTTTGGATTAGCGACAAGACCGGTAAGTGGGCTTCATCGACATTCTATAAAGACTATCCCACAACAATCTCCACCCGCAACGGCATTAATCCGTTTAGACATCGTCTCGACACTATGTCGTGGCGCCCGTCGATGCCACTCGACCGCTATCCCGATGTGCCTCGCCATCGCACCTACTATCCCTTTAAATACACCTTCTCCGGGCTGTATGCCATTGAGCAGTTTAAGCAGTCGGCTCTTGTAAATGAGGAAGTCACCTCTGTGGCTATCAACTGCATCAATGATATGAATTTGGGGCATCATGCGGCAATCGACATGATTAACATCGCCTATTGCGCCGCTCCTTATGGTTTTGCCATTGATTCTGATACCCGCATCGAGCTGCAAGACACTTATCTGAGGCTCGACAAGCAGCTCCAACGCCTCTTTGACGCTATCGATAAGGCTGTTGGAAAGGATGTGTGTATCTTCGTCACTTCCACCGGCTATTTCGATGATGTCTATGCCACTGAGCCTAAATATAACATCCCGACAGGCGAATTTTCGTCGAAGAAAGCCGTTTCGTTGCTCAATATGTATCTCATGGCGGTGTATGGCACCGGTAATTGGGTAAACGGTTATTTCAACGAAAGAATATATCTTAACGAAAAACTCGCCAAGGAGAAAAACATATCGGTAGAGGAGCTACGAAAGGAGTCGGGTAATTTCCTGCGACGTATGGCGGGGGTGGATGCCGCATACACTTTCGACGAAATCCTCAATAATCCCGGTGGCGAGACACTTAAAGCGCTACATCGCTCGATTACTTCTTCGGAGTCTGCCGACGTGTTTCTCGAAATCCTTCCGGGATGGAAAGTGGTTGATGACTATAACACCGGGCAAACTTCTACTCGTACGCTCGCCAATGTCAGCGCTCCGGCATTTATTCTTGCGCCGGGTGTGAGTGCTCAGACCATCAGCACTCCCATCGATGCGGCTCTGCTGGCTCCCACGGTGGCACGATTATTGCGCATACGCTCTCCAAACGCAGCTCGCCTGTTGCCAATGTCGCTCAAATAGTGCGCCATGGCTTTTGTGTGGGTGATAATTGTTTGAATAAAATCAAAAAAATAATATTATGGGATTCAATGATTTCCTTAAAAAAATGTTCGGCAACAAGTCGCAACGTGACTTGCGGGAGATTCAGCCGATTGTAGCAAAAATCAATGAGATTTACCCCACTCTTGAGGGGCTCTCCAACGATGATTTGCGTAGCAAGGTAGCTGAGATACGCAACGCCATTCAGAGCAGTGTTGCCGATAAGCGACAAGAGATTGTCGATATCAAAAAATCTATCGAAGCGATTGACTACGACAAGCGCGAGCCGTATTGGGCGAAAATCGACGACATCGAAAAAAATATTCTCGATGTCCTTGAAGGGGAACTTGATAAATATCTCCCCGAAGTGTTTGCTCTCGTCAGAGAGACAGCACGTCGGTTTGCCGGTAATGAAACTATTGAAGTGACAGCCTCCGACTTCGACCGCGAACTCGCAGCTCAAGGCAAAGATTTTGTCACTATCGACGGCGATAAAGCTATCTATAAAAATCGCTGGGTGGCAGGTGGCAATGAGGTGGTTTGGGATATGGTGCACTACGATGTGCAGCTCATCGGCGGCATTGTGCTCCATCAAGGCAAGATTGCCGAGATGGCTACCGGTGAAGGTAAGACACTCGTGGCTACTCTCCCGGTGTTCCTCAATGCCCTTACCGGCAATGGTGTTCACATGGTGACCGTCAACGACTACCTCGCCAAGCGCGACTCCGAGTGGATGGGTCCGTTGTATATGTTCCACGGCTTGTCGGTGGATTGCATCGATAAGCACGAACCTAACACTCTGCAACGTCGCAAGGCGTATGAAGCAGACATCACTTTCGGTACTAACAACGAGTTCGGCTTCGACTATCTGCGCGACAATATGGCTACCACACCCGACGACCTTGTGCAACGTCCGCATAACTATGCCATTGTCGATGAGGTCGACTCCGTGCTTATCGACGATGCTCGTACTCCACTCATTATCTCCGGTCCGGTGGCGAAGGGCGACGACCAGATGTTTGAGCAATTCAAGCCCAATGTGGAGCGCCTTTACAATGCTCAGCGCAAGCTCGTCACCTCGTTGCTCACCGATGCAAAGGCGAAGATTGCTTCCTCCGACAAAGCCACCCGTGAAGAGGGGGCGCGCTTGTTGTTTCGCGCATTCAAGGGATTGCCAAAATATGGCCCGCTCATCAAATATCTCTCGCAAGAGGGTATCAAGCCGTTGATGCTCGAGACAGAGAAAATATTTATGCAGGAAAACAATAAGAGGATGCCGGAAATCACCGACCCGTTGTTTTTCGTCATTGATGAGAAAAATCGTGGCATCGAGCTCACCGACAAGGGTATCGATGTGCTTACAGGCACCAGCGACGACCCTTCTTTCTTCATCCTTCCCGACATCGCCGCTCAGTTGTCAAGCCTTGAAACCGAGAATCTGTCGCCTGAAGAAAAGGCTGAAAAGAAAGCCGCATATGCCCAAAATTATGCCATCAAGGCGGAGCGCGTGCACACCGTAAATCAGCTCCTTAAAGCTTACACTCTTTTTGATAAAGACGTGGAATATGTAATCGACGACGGAAAAATCAAAATCGTCGATGAGCAAACGGGACGTATTATGGAAGGTCGCCGATATAGCGACGGATTGCACCAAGCCATCGAAGCTAAGGAAGGCGTGAAAGTGGAAGCCGCTACTCAGACTTTTGCCACTATCACTCTTCAAAACTACTTCCGCATGTATCACAAGCTTGCAGGTATGACGGGTACGGCTGAAACCGAAGCCGGCGAGTTTTGGGATATCTACAAACTCGATGTTGTCACTATCCCCACCAATCGTCCGGTGTTGCGTGTGGATATGAACGACCGTGTGTATAAGACAAAGAAAGAAAAATATGCCGCAGTGATTGAAGAAATTCAGCATATGGTCGATGCCGGTCGTCCGGTGCTCGTGGGCACCACTTCGGTGGAAATCTCCGAGCTTCTCAGTCGTATGCTGACTCTGCGTCACATCCCTCATAATGTGCTCAATGCAAAGCTTCATCAGAAGGAAGCGGAGATTGTGGCGCATGCCGGGCAGAAAGCTGTAGTGACTATCGCCACCAATATGGCAGGACGTGGTACCGACATCAAGCTTACTCCTGAGGTAAAAGCTGCCGGCGGTCTTGCAATTATCGGTACGGAGCGCCACGAGTCGCGCCGCGTTGACCGTCAGTTGAGAGGTCGTTCGGGACGTCAGGGCGACCCGGGTAGCTCGGTGTTCTTCGTGTCGTTTGAAGACACCGTGATGCGACTCTTTGCCACCGACCGTGTGGTGAAACTCCTCGACCGCCTCGGTTTGAAAGAAGGCGAAGCTATCGAGGCTAAGATGGTGACCAAATCAATCGAAAACGCGCAAAAGCGTGTGGAAGAAAACAACTTCGGCATCCGTAAGCGTCTCCTTGAATACGATGACGTGATGAATGCTCAACGCAAGGTGATTTATTCGCGCCGCCACCACGCGCTGATGGGCGAACGCATCGGCATCGATATCATGAATATGATTTATGAAACGGTCGAGAATATCGTGAAGCGTTACGGCGCTGCCGACGACTATCAAGACCTCTCGATGGATGTGCTCACTTCGCTCGGTGTGGAGCTGCCTTTTGATGAGGAGGCTTACAACAAGATGAATGTCGCCGAGCAAACGAATGCTATCTACAAGAAGGCTGTCGACACTTTCAATGCCCGCTCTGAGAAGATGGCTGAAATGGCATCTCCGGTAATCAAAGATATCGTCGAAAATCGTGGCGGTCAAGGAATGGTGAGAGTGCCTATAACCGACGGAAAGAGAATGTTTGGTATTTCAGTCGACCTAAAAGAGGCTTACGACTGCGACTGCAAGAACATCGCTAAATCGTGGCAAAAAGCAATCCTTTTGATGTCAATCGATGAGGCTTGGAAGGAGCATCTTCGTGAACTCGACCAATTGCGACAGTCGGTGCAAAATGCCAGCTACGAGCAAAAAGACCCGTTGGTAATATATAAAATCGAATCCTTTAAGATGTTTGACGGTATGCTCGATGCGATGAACGCTAAGGCTGTGGCATCGTTGATGCGTGGGCAGATTCCCGCTTCGGCAGTGAGTCGTCCCGCACCGTCGCAACAATCTGATTCGCCTGCCGGCGGCAACACTTCGGTAAGCCCGACAATGCCGTCGCCTGAGCCCGTGGCTCCGGCACGCCCGATGCCGCGCCCCGATATGAGTCGTTACACCGCTCACAAGGAGGAGTATCCCGGTCAGGATGCTCAACGTCAGGCAGCAAGAGGGCCTCAGCGCACAGCCCCAACGTCGCCTATTAAGGTAGGTCCGAAGGTGGGACGCAATGACCCATG
>SFVH01000084.1 GCA_004561555.1 bacterium | reverse complement strand
GTCCGGCAATGCAGACAAGATGTTGTCGCGGTCGAACTTGTCATCGACAAGTGCAACAAGTCTTGCAATGGTATGCACCGCCTCCTTGTCCGAAGAAAGCGACCTGTCCGGACGAGAGAAAAGTTTGCGTGCATACCATAGAATGAAAGACTGTTCTTCCAACGAAGCGAACACATCCCTTGACGTGATGAAAGAGTCGGCGTCTTCCTTGTCCTTTCCGTCGTCGAGAGGTATCTCTCTGACAGTGACGGAAAGACCGAGCGAGAGAGCAATCTCCCCGGCACGGAACACAGCGTTAAAGCCGGCGCCGAACTGCGAGTTGCCCTTAGGCTTCTCGCTGTCCGGGATAAAGCACACCGAGTTGCACACCGAGTGCAGCTGCTTGAAGTGCTTCTCTCCCCATGCCGTGCCGAGAGCGCCAACGGCTTGCGTGATGCCGATGCTTTGCAGCCGCAGCACGTCGGGGCCTCCCTCCACCAAAATGAACTGCTTCGTTATCCTCGCCATTTTTATAGCGTCCGGCAGACCGAACACACATTCCTCTTTCTTGAAGATAGGCGAGGTGCGAGAGTTCATATATTTGCCGA
This sequence comes from bacterium, assembly GCA_004561555.1. Classification (GTDB taxonomy): domain Bacteria; phylum Bacteroidota; class Bacteroidia; order Bacteroidales; family Muribaculaceae; genus Limisoma. The sequence continues at coordinate 2,021 of SFVH01000084.1, read as the reverse complement.
TGTCGGGATTGGCACCGTTGTAGCGACCGGTGAAAGCACAGACCTTAAACCATCGGTTGTAGATAGGGATAGTCACCCTGTCGCGGAACATGGCGTAACGTGACTTGTCGGCCTCGTTAACGCCTATGTAGCCAAGCTCGAGCGTCGGGAGCGTCGGAGTTGAAACACTCGATAAAGAATTTCTGCACCTCGGCAACAGCAAAGAAAAGGCTCTCGCGATGCTTTGCATCGTCACGTTCCTGCTGCGACTGCTCCTTGCTCTCGTACCTTACCTCGATGTTGTACTTTCTCGCGAGCCATTCAATGGCTTGTTGGAAAGTCATATTTTGGTGCTTCATAAGAAAGGCGACGGCATCGCCACCCTCGCCACAGCCGAAGCAGTGGAAGCGGTTGCGTGCCGGATTCACATAGAAAGAAGGCGACTTCTCGCCGTGGAAAGGGCAGCAAGCCCAAAATCCCGCACCTTTCTTATGGAGTTGGATAAAGTCGCTGATAACGCCATGCACATCGGCTGCATCAATGACCCTTTGTTTGCATTGTTCAGTAATATAGCCCATATTAATAAAGGGGAATTGATAAGCACTAAGACCTCATTGCATTATCGAAAAGGCTTAGAATGTCCTTGCCATAGTAGAAGAAACCGCCTGTTGCGTCCTTGTATCTCGCTATGCTTCCTTTCCTTGTCAGACGTAGCAGACAGTCCCGGCTGATGCCGAGCAGGTCGCACGTTTGCTTGACAGAATAGCGGATTTCTTCTTCGACTTGCGGACGTTTAAGAGTCATCATAATTGTTACTTGTTTGGAGGTTCTGAAAAATAGTCTTGAGATTGACGCTGAAGCAATCTCAGGTCGGCTGTTCTGTACTCCACCTTTCCCGGACGCTTGTAAGATTGGACCATACCCAATCGTTTCCAGCGTTCAACGTTCCGTCTGCCGAACATATCGTAAGCCTTGCGTTGGCTTACGAACTCTGGGTCGTCTGCGTCCGATTTTAGCAGCCGCACCACACGGGAGGCTATGTCGTTAAGGAACGTGTCGTAAGGGATAAGGTGGTCTGTAAAATGAAGCAGGTTCTTCATTATTCCTTGCGAGTAACAATTATTGTTCTATCATCTCTGTTTAACTTTGTAGCATACACACGTTGCATGATGCAGTTGAGTTCCGAAGTTTGGGCACGGATAGTTTTCATTTTCTCGATAGGAAATGCCACAGATTCGCCAACATTGAGTTCTACGATTTGTGTACGCATTTTTTTCGGTCTTTCAATCATAATTTTTTTTGATTAAATGTTGTATGTTTAACTAATTATATTTACCTTTGCATTTGAAATATCATCTTTCAAATGTTCTGCAAATATAACATAAATATGTTTAACTAAACAATATTATGTTTAATTGTTAAGAAATATTAACATTATGCGATAGATTTTATATTATCTAAATCACTGAGAATGAGCATTATCGTTAGAAAAGTACACATTGGGCATGAAATTGCCAAAAGGATAACCCAACTTGGGATATCCCGGTCGGAGTTTGCTCGTCGCGCAGGAATGCTTCAGCAACACGTTAAGGGGTTGCTCGAAAGACAGAGCCTCGACACTGAAAAACTCACCACAATTTGTGAAGCACTTGATTTCAATTTCTTTACACTATATTGTGACAGTGTAAGTATCAACGCATATCGTTCCGCAGTCACCACAGGGAACGGGAACGCCACCAACATCTGCGGTGATAATGCAGAGTTGCAAGTGCGAAACGAACTTCTTGCCGAGAAGATAACGATGTTGGAAAATATCATCGAGGACAAGAACAAGATAATCCGATTAATGGAGATAAAATCGAAGTAACACCATATATATTGTTTTATTATGTTGAAAGGAGGTTTGAATGTTGACCAATAGTTGACCATTGTAACCTAACTGACTGGAATATATATACCTATAGCTGCATGCCAAGCACACCATCTACTACGATATGCTGCCCAACTATTTCATGGAGTTTGATATACTCGACCGCGAGACC
>SFVH01000083.1 GCA_004561555.1 bacterium | reverse complement strand
GCTCTCGCCCATTGACCAATATTCCTCACTGCTGCCTCCCGTAGGAGTCTGGTCCGTGTCTCAGTACCAGTGTGGGGGACCTTCCTCTCAGAACCCCTAGACATCGTCGCCTTGGTGGGCCGTTACCCCGCCAACTAGCTAATGTCCCGCATGCCCATCCGTCACCAATTAATCTTTCCTCTCCCGGAGATGCCTCCCGAAGAGTGTATGCGGTATTAGACGAGATTTCTCTCGATTATCCCCCTGTGACGGGCAGGTTGCATACGTGTTACTCACCCGTGCGCCGGTCGCCGGCAGATGATTGCTCACCCCCGTTGCCCCTCGACTTGCATGTGTTAAGCCTGTCGCTAGCGTTCATCCTGAGCCAGGATCAAACTCTTCGTTGTTGTATCTTATTTTTCTTTTTTCTTATTCTAAAATACCGATTCGCTTTGTCCCGACCGCTGTTTACGCTCTGTTTATTGTGCTTCCTGTGGAACTCGACGGAGACGTGAGTTTCCTCTCGCTCTGTCTTGTACTACATTCTATTGCAATCATGTCAATGTCCTTTGTTGCCCCGGGATTTCCCCGAAAGCGAGTGCAAAGTTACACCCTTTTCCATTCCCCACCAAATTTTTTTACAACTATTTTTTATTCAAAATTAGATAAAATGCCGCTTTTTAGCCTCAACACTCTATAACACTGACTCTTATATCAAATGTTAAATAATGTTGACTTTATGTTGTACAACATATTTTCCGAGAAACACCGGTGTTATTTCGGCAATTTGAAGGAATAACGCCCTTTTTTCTCGGTGGATTTTCCATATTCAATTGCGCGCTGTGAACAACGATGAATGCACGCCAAGCAGCCGACGCAGTCGCCCTTCCATCGAGGCAGGGAGTCAACCATCTCGATATTTCCCACCGGACACGCCGCGGCACACGCTCCACAATGCAGACACTTGGAGGCATCCACCCGATATGGCTTATCACTGATGCCGAAATTGCGATAAAGCGGATACACCAACCGCGACTTGAGCCACGGCATCGAGCCTTTAACGGTTTCGACCGTACAGCGTCGCTCGGCAATGCTAAGCGCTATCTCCTCGACCCGCTTGCGCGCCGCCTGCATCTTGCGCACTGCCACATCGTCAGCATCGACGTCAAATCCGGGCAATAATATATAGGTATTGGGCATCTGCACCGAGAATGCCGCCATACTACCGCTCTCGCCGACAGCCTTCCGCCATATTTCGGCTGTGAGACCGATATCATCGCCGCAAGTGCACACCATATAAATATAGGTGGAAGGCTTCCGCCCCGAAATCTTGAGACGGCTGATAAACCTAAGAACCACCGGGGGTGGTCCCCAGGAATGAACCGGGAACACAAAGCCGATGCGCTCCCCTTCTTTGAGGGTGTAGTTACACTCCCCGGCACGCAATGCGTCGCCTATCATAACCACCTTTTCGCGCAACTGCTCTGCAATGTTTTGCGCCACCCAGAGGCTGTTGCCGGTACCCGAAAAACAGAATATCATAGTCAATGAATCTTTACAAGCGTAGCGCCGAAGCCATATTCTCTGAAACTTGCATCTTGCGCAGTGCAATTTTTATATTTCTTCTTCAACTCGTCGAGGATTGCCTTGCGCAGAACACCCTCGCCCTTGCCGTGGATAAACACAATGCTGTCGCCCTTGTGCTTGATGTGTCGGCTCATCGTCTCGTTGAATTTATCGAGTTGCAGCCGAAGCATATCCGAATTCGACATCCCGGCAGTGGTATCTACGAGCGCAGAGATGTGCAAATCGACCTCAAAAACTTTATTCACGCGCTTCTCGCTCTTTTGCGACACACGAGGCGTCTCGTTTTCAGCCGATTTCTTCTCTCGCATCGCCTCTTGCAACGCCGCGGCATCGATCGGAATCTCCTTGAACGGAGCGTCGTCCTTCACAATGGTGAATGCAAGCACGGGGTTGTCGAAATACTCGTTATCTTTAAAGGAGTGCAACTTATAGAATTTCGTGTCGAGCTTGTATTCAACGCTCACCGGCGATTTGAGTTCAAAGGCACTCTTCTCTTTGTATGCGATAAACTGCACTGCCACGCGTTCCATCTCGGGCAGCTGTTCATAGCCAAACTTCTCGAGCAGCACTTGAATGTTCGGCTCCACCACACCATGGTAGCGAGTGTGCCACCCATCGTCATCTTTGGTGAGATATGTAAAATCGAGATAATAGTTGGAATCATTCACCAGATAGGCGTAAAACGAAGTGGAACTGATATGCTTGAGCGACACAGGCTCATAGGCGAGCACAACATTCATTTTGTTGCCATGGGTGGTTTCCACCACCGGGATTTCCTCCTTCTTTGCCTCGACAGGCGCAGGCGAGAGTTTGGATTGCGGATTTTCAACCGGCGGGCGGTCGTAAGCCGTGGGCTTCTCCTTTTTCTCCTCAACCACAACACATTCACGCAAGAACACAGGA
>SFVH01000082.1 GCA_004561555.1 bacterium | reverse complement strand
TGCAGGCATCTGGAATGTGGAATCTTACAAAGTTGTTGTCAGAGGTAATCTTGCTAAGTTTGGTCAGAACGAAAATCTCAAGGCAGTATTGCTCTCTACCGAGAAGAAAGTTCTTGTTGAAGCCAGTCCATACGACAAGATATGGGGCATTGGCATGAAGCTGACAGAAGCAGTTAAGACAAACCCACACAACTGGAAGGGAAACAATAAGCTGGGTTTTGCCTTGATGGAAGTAAGAGACGAGTTAAACAAAAATAAGTAGAAGCACATGTTAGGAGCAATTATTGGCGACATCGTGGGTAGCCGCTTTGAATTCAATTCCTCCAACGACTATAACTTTGAACTTTTCACCGATGAGTGCAGCTTTACCGATGACACCATCTGTACCGTGGCCATTGCCGACGCATTGCTCCATGGCGCAGACTACGGAGTGAGTTTGCACACCTGGTGCCGCAAGTACATTCACCCTAAAGGTGGCTATGGTGGTCGCTTCCGCCAGTGGGTACTGAGTGACGAACCTCATCCCTATAATAGTTTTGGCAATGGAAGTGCTATGCGTGTAAGCCCAATCGCATGGCAAAACTTGAATGCCGACAGAATGATTTACGAGGCAGAAAAAACTGCAGCCTGCACACATAATCATCCTGAAGGAATAAAGGGTGCTCAAACAATTGCACTTGCAATCCATTATGGTTATGAACTGCGTAGACAATCCACACAGATCAATAGAGAAGATATTTTGAACAAATTCAAAAAAGTCTTGGAGTTCTCGGGCTATGACATAAACATCAGACGAGAAGATGTAATAAACAAATTCGACGAAACCTGCCAGGGAACCGTCCCAGTAGCCCTTTGGATAATCACAGAGAGCACTGGTTTTGAAGACGCCATACGCAAAGCAGTCAGCCTCGGTGCTGATGCCGACACCCTCGGAGCCATCGTGGGCAGTATTGCCGAAGCCATCTGGGGAGTGCCTACCAATTTAGCACTCTGTGCTATGAACTACCTACCAAGCGAAATGCAGCGAATCGTTCTGATGTTCTATAAGATGTATGCTCGCGACATTTTCCCCTTGGATGGCTACGGAGATGAAAGTGCAAGTGCCCGACCGTAAAATCATGATTATGGAAACGGGCTACTCCTACCGCTGGGAAATGAGTGGCACAAAAGACACCAACATCAGCAAAAAATACCCTTACACCGAAGCCGGACAGGCAAAATACACCGCCGACCTCGTAACCATGCTCCACAAATACAGCGATAGCGTGAACGGACTTTTCTGGTGGTGCGCATAGCAAAACGAATACGGACTCGACTGGAACACCCAACGCGTGGTGGACAGTTGGTGGCAAGCAAGCCTCGTTGACAACGAAAACGGCAAAATCCTCCAAGCCACCTACGAGTTCCCCAAATTCAAATAATCCCCCTACATCTGCTGAATTGTCGTAATAAAGCATTATTTTTGAATTGAAAACGCCCTACAAATCGTCAGCGACTTGCCGACGATTTTAAAATCCTATTTGTAATACCATGGAACCATCATTGCCGAATCAAATCAAAAGACAAGGACAATGTGGTGGCATCAAATCTCCCAAAACGATTTTGCATGGTAGGGACGCGATACTTCGCATCCGCACCAAATGACTGATATTCAATATGGTATCATAATTATGGGCGGACGTGAAGTATCACGTCCCTACCGGGTTTGGTTTTTCGCCGAAGGCGAGCGGTTTTTATCCTTTTAGCGATGCCACCGACCTCGTAAGAGGACGGCGTTAGGGGTGTGGGGTGGATGATTCAAACCTTGCTTGAAGTCAGACATGCCGCAGCACTAACGACAGGTGCGAAGCACTGGCATCGCTAAAAGGCTGTTTTTTATGTTTTTTGTTTCAGTGCCCCCAGTATTTATCCACTGAGCCACAAAATCGATTATTTTTTAAACCAGTCGGTTTCGAGAACGATGTCGGAGATGCGTTGCTTTTCTTTTGGAGAAAGGCGATGTGATTTGGGGTTGAACAAGT
>SFVH01000081.1 GCA_004561555.1 bacterium | reverse complement strand
TCTCGGCATTCCGCAGGGCGTCAACAACATTATCACCTACGCGATGATTGGCGACACCGTCGATTACCTCGAATGGAAAACCGGCGAGCGCGCAGAGGGCATCTGCTTCGCAATGCAGACGCTGATCAACAAAGTCGGTATGGCGGTCGGCGCATTCATCGGCGTGTTCTCTTACAGCTGGGCAGGCATTAACCCCGCGCAGTCCATTGCGATTACACCGGAGGGCGAAACCATCCTGTGGAATGTTCTTGTGCTTTCGGGCGCAATCAGCATGGTCGGCACCATTATTCCGATGCTGTTCTATAAAATCACCGAAGATAAACAGCGCGAAATGGTAAAAGAAGTCGAAGAAAGAAAAGCCAAAGCGGCAAAATAATTCGTTTTGTGATGTAGGCGCGCTCGGGAAACCGAGCGCGCTTTTTTCTGTGCAGAATATTGACGAAACGGTTAAAAAAAGGTATGATTACACTATTACTTTTATAAATACGGAGGGCTTGGTTTTGAGCAACAAAAAAGATTCCGGAAAATGGGGGCGCTATATCGGTTACGGCGTCGGTGCGGTCGGTTTGGATTTAAGCTACGGGCTGTTTTATTCCTATCTTGCGAAATATTTAACCGATGTTTTGCTGATGCCCGCGGCATTTCTGTTGATTTTAACCCCGATTGCACGCATTTGGGACGGCATTAACGACCCGATTATGGGTACGATTGTGGACAGCACCAAAATGAAAATGGGCAAATACCGCCCGTGGATTATGATTGGCGCGTGTGCAAATGCCGTGGTATTGGCGCTGTTGTTTACCAACCCCGGCATCCCGTTAAACTCTGTTTGGCTGTATGTGTATGTTGCGGTGATGTATATTGCGTGGGGTATGACCAACACCATGGCGGATATTCCCTATTGGAGTATGGTGCCGAGCTTTACCAACGACCCCAAAGAGCGCAATTTGATTTCTACCGTGGCGCGTACATTCAGCGGCATCGGGCAGGGGATTGTTACCATCTTCACACCGTTTGCGCTGGTGCTGCTCGGGACGGGCGCAAGCGACGCGGAAAAGAAAATCAGCGCACAGGGATTCAGCCGTTGGGCGATGCTTTGCGCGGCATTGCTTGTGGTCTTTGCCGTGGTTTGCGCGAGCGTCACCAAAGAACGCCATGTGGTGTATAACAATGACAAATTCAGCTTTAAAAAGCTGTTCTCCGTGCTCAAAAACAACGACCAACTCATCGTATTTATGGTGTTTGCCATGATTTCCAACGCGGGCTGGTATTTAACCAGCGGCGTGGGTGCATATTACTTTGAAAATGTGGAGGGCGACATCACCAAGCAAAGTATGTTTGCGACCTTCGGCGCGGTCGGTTCGTTTTTAGGGTTGTTTGTGATTCCGATTATGCAGAAAAAATTCACCCGCCGCACAATTTATCAATCCTGCTTGATTATGGTGATTGTCGGCTATGCGTTGATGATTGTGTGCGGGCCGGTGCTCCACCAAATGCTGCTTTTGAATATTGCGTATATTATCGCGTCGGTCGGCATTGCGTCGATGTTCGTCAACCAAACGGTTATGCTCGCCGACATTGTGGACTACGGCGAATACAAAACCGGTAAGCGGCAGGAAAGCACAACCTTCTCGATGAAGGGCTTTTTGCAGAAAATGGCGTACACCGTGCAGACGATTATTCTGTTCACGGGACTGGGGCTTTCGGGCTATGACGGCGCGGCAGAGGTGCAAACCGACCTTTCCAAAACCACCATCAGCGTGATGACCTTTGTCATTCCGCCGATTTTGGTGTTTATCTCCTTCTTGGTATTCTCCAAGAAGTACAAACTGTACGGCGAACTGTCCGAAAAAGTCCACGCTTTCGTTGCGGCGCGCGAGGAAAAGATGGGGGAGGACGCGTAAATGCGGATTCTGATTATTCGGCACGGCGATCCGGATTACGCAAAGGACTCCTTAACCGAAAAGGGTTGGCGTGAGGCGGAATATCTTGCCGACAAGTTGGAAAAAGAAAAATTAGACGCGATTTATCAA
>SFVH01000080.1 GCA_004561555.1 bacterium | reverse complement strand
AGCGACTCGGCAGCAACGTCGATGTCCTTCTCCACAGCGCGGGTAAGGGCGCAGATGGTGGGCCATGTCACTGCCTTAGATATTTCAATAACTGAATTGAAATCACCAGGGCTTGAGATAGGGAATCCAGCCTCGATGATATCAACTCCGAGCTTTTCCAGTTGCTTGGCCACCTGAATCTTTTCAACGGTGTTCAACTGGCATCCAGGGACCTGTTCGCCGTCCCTGAGCGTAGTGTCGAAGATAAATAATCTGTCTGTCATATCTTAATTCTTAACTTTTAATTCCTAATTCCTAATTAAAAAAAGAACCTTCCCCACATGGAAGTGAGAAAGGTTCCGTAAATATCACATAGATGAACTACATACACACCTTTTCACTTCCGACCCCGTCCTGAAGTCGAATAATAATATTAATAATGTGTAGAAGTCCAAAATTGTTCATATCTCTATTTTATTTTTTTTAATTCGGCTGCAAAGTTATATAAAAAATCGGTAATATGCAAATAATTTGTTACTTTTTTCGGCATTTTCTTTGTTTTTTCATTATTTATCGCTACTTTTGCAGGCAAATATACATTATTTAATACTTATGCATATAACACTCGTAGCAGGCGCACGCCCCAACTTCATCAAGTTGGCACCTATCATCTGGGCAACCATCAATGCCAAACGTAATGGCAAAGACATATCATACACATTAATATATACGGGGAGCGAGAGCGACCCTACAGTAGAGGACGACCTATTTGAGCAACTCGAAATCCCCCACCCCGACGTGTTCCTCGGTGTTGACTGTGAGAGTATCAACGAACTCACAGGTAGGGTGATGTCGGCATTCGACCATTATCTCGACACCGTGGACACCGACACAGTCATCGTGTGCGATGACCTTGCCTCGACCATGGCAGTGGCTATAGTGAGCAAGAAGCGAGGCAAGCGCTTAGCTCATCTTGTTGCGGGAACGCGCTCTTTCGACATCAATATGCCGAAGGAAATCAACCGCCTTGTAATCGACGGACTCAGCGACCTGATGTTCACCGCGGGAGTGAGTGCCAACAGTATTGCCACGCGCGAGGGAGCGGAACAGAACAAGATATACATGGTGGGTAACCTGCTCATCGACACCTTGCGCAACAACTACTCGCGATTCAGCCGGCCGAAGTGCATCGACGGTATCGACAAGTATTTCGTGTTGACAATCAATCGCAAGGCTCTGATTTCAGACTCTGCCTACATAGAGAATATGGTGGCTGCAATAGAGAAGGAAGCAAGCGACATCCCGGTGATTGCGCCATTGCATCCCCTTGCAGCCAAGGCTATCTCGCCATTGTTGTCTGAATCTTCGCCGATACGCATAGTTGAAAGTTTGTCGTATCTGGAATTCGGTTATCTCACATCCCATGCCTTGGGTATAATAACCGACTCGGGCAATGTGGCTGAGGAGGCGACCTTCAACACAGTGCCTTGTATAACACTCAACGACTACACCGAGCACATCGAGACTGTCAGCATAGGCAGCAACACCCTCGTGGGCAGCAACACCATGCTCTTGCGCTCTACTATTGCCGACATCATTGCGGGCAAATACAAACGCTCCGCTATTCCCGACCGATGGGACGGACGAACAGCGGAGCGCATCTTGCAGTCTCTGTGACTAATTATTTAACAACCTCGAACTTTGTGCCTGTCTGCTTGATTAGCTCACGGGCATAACGCTCGGGATAGCCAGGGCGAGAGGGGCGCTTGCCAAGACCAAACTTGTCGCGCACGAACTTGCCGTTGACGTCTTCCTTCACCACCATGTCATTGTATTTCACGATGAGATATGTGGCGAGGTTCTTCCATGTGTCGAGCATCTGATCGGCCTTGTCTGAGGTGTATTTTGACAGATAATCCACGGCAGCCTGGCGGTCGGTCTTTGAGAGTTCGAGTGCCTTGGCCTCCACCTCTGCCTGAGCAGCGAAATAAGAGTTGTCGAGTGAGTCGCGAACGGTCTGCAAACTGCCGAACATCTGCGCATAGCGGGGATAAACCATATTGCTCACCCAGTTGCA